>JBQCJC010000577.1:0-22398 GCA_051953135.1 Thermoanaerobaculia bacterium
CCCGGCCGGGCCCCCCCCCCGCCCCCCCCCCCCCCCCCCCACACCCACAACACACATCGCTCGTTTTCGCGACGCCGTTGCCTGGTAACCCACTACGCCCGATCACTGATACGCCGGTCGTAGTCCGCCGCCCGATCCAGAAAACTCTCGATCGCTCGACCTAACGAAAGCTTCTCGGTCAGTTCCGTCGATTTGTCGAAATCGGCGCGGAGGCGTTCGGCTTCGGCGAGGTAGTAGTCGCGCAGGCCGGCCTCGATCTGGAACTCTGGATATTTTTCGGCGAGGGTGCGCATCCACTCCTCCACCTGCCGACGGCGATCCTTGTCGCCGTTGCCGGTCTTCAGGTCGGAAAGGAGTGTGGTCACGACGCCGGACAGGATGTCCGTGCGCTGTTGCTGCAGAGCCTCATTCGCCATGGGCGCGAATGGTACCAGCGATTACAATGCGCGCCGGTTATGAAAGTCCTCATCGCCAATCGCGGCGAAATTGCGGTGCGCGTCATTCGCGCATGCCGTGAGCTGGGATATCCCACCGTCGCCGTTTACTCGGAGGCCGATCGCAATGCGATGCACGTCGCGTACGCCGATCAGGCCATGCCGATCGGACCGTCGCCGTCGCGCGAGAGCTATCTGCGCATCGATCGCATTCTCGACGCGGCAAAGAAGAGCGGCGCCGAAGCGGTGCATCCCGGTTATGGCTTTCTCGCCGAGAACGCGCAGTTCGCGCGCGCATGCCGCGATGCAGGATTGATCTTCATCGGTCCGTCGCCGGAATCGATCGAAGCGATGGGATCGAAGACCGAAAGCCGTCAGCGCATGAAAGCCGCTGGCGTTCCGGTTGTCCCGGGACTCACCGAACCCGTGAAGTCCTTCGACGAGATCGCCGCATTCGCGAAGGAATCCGGCTTCCCGATCATGATCAAGGCCAGCGCGGGCGGCGGCGGTAAAGGCATGCGGCTCGTCGAACGCGAAGAAGATCTGCAGTCCGCGTATGAGCGCGTGACGAGCGAAGCGGAATCGTTCTTCGGCGATGGCTCGGTCTACGCCGAGAAATTCATCAGCAACCCGCGGCACATCGAAGTGCAGATCGTCGGCGATCAGCACGGAAATATCGTTCACGTTGGCGAGCGCGAATGCACGCTGCAGCGCCGCCATCAGAAAGTCGTCGAGGAATGTCCATCACCGGTTGTCGATGCGGAGTTGCGCGCGCGACTCGGTGCGATGGCGGTGAAAGCGGCGGCGGCCGTGAATTACTACTCGACCGGCACCATCGAGTGTCTGATGGGTCCGGACAAAGAGTTCTACTTCCTCGAGATGAACACGCGACTGCAGGTCGAGCACCCGGTCACCGAGATGGTGTGGGGCGTCGATCTCGTGAAAGAGCAGTTGCGCGTCGCACGTGGCGAAACGCTCTCATTCACGCAGGAAGATCTCGAGCCACTTGGCCACGCGATCGAGTGCCGCATCTACGCCGAAGACCCCGCGCGCAAATTCGCACCGTCGCCGGGACTCATTCGCTACATCAATCTTCCGCAGGGCCCCGGCGTGCGCAACGATCAAGGTGTGTACGCGGGTTTCACGGTACCGGTGTTCTACGACCCGATGCTCTCGAAGCTCATCACGCATGCATCGACGCGCGAAGGCGCGATCGCACGCATGAAACGCGCGCTCACCGAGTATCGCGTCGAAGGGATCATGACCACGATCCCGTTCTTCACGTTCATCATGAATCACCCCGATTTCGTGAGCGCGAACTTCGACACCGGTTTCATCGATCGCATTCTTCCCGAGCTCGATTTCGCGCACGGCCAGACCGATGAAGCGCACGTTGGCGCAGCGATCATCGCCGCGGCGATCATGGCGTTCGAGGAATCGCAGAACGTGAAGCTTCCGGACGACGGCGCATCGAAGTGGCGCGAGGCAGGACGCATCGAGGCGATGAGAGGACGGCTGTGAAGTTCATCGCGCGTGAAGGCGGTCGCGAGCTCGAAGTCGAAGTCGAGCGGCACGGCAGCGCCTATCGCGTTCGCCTCGGCGATCGCTGGTTCGACGCGGACTTCGCGAATGTCGGCAACTTCGTTCGCTCTCTGCGACTCGAAGACGGCACGCAGGTCTCACTCGTTCATCACTCGGTCGGCAACACGCACGAGATTTCTCTCGGCGGCACGACCGTCACTGTCGAGGTGATCGATCCTCTCGCCGCGAAACGCCGCCGTCGCGAAGACGACATGGGCGGCGGCGGCATCGTGAAAGCGCTGATGCCGGGACGCGTGGTGCGCGTTCTCGTCGCGAAAGGCGACACGGTGCGCAAAGGTGCGGGGCTGCTGATTCTCGAAGCGATGAAGATGGAGAACGAAATTCAGGCACCGATGGATGGCGTCGTCGATGAGTTGTTCGTCAACGCGGGACAAACCGTCGAAGGCGGCGCGGATCTCGTGCACATCGCCGCGGTCGAGTAATCCTGAAAGATTGCCATCATTACTGATTGATATTGATGACTCCGCCTATAATGAAGGGCGGAGGTAATCGTGAAACGATTCGCAATCCTCGTTGTTGTTGTTCTCGCTCTCGCCGCTCCAGCCTTCGCAACTTGTCCCACCGCGCCGGGCAGTCTGCAATGTCTGGGCGGAAGCCAGTGCTGGTACGAGTACACGCCGGATGACGCGTGCGTCTCCACGTTCGGAAACGGCTACTCGGCAGACTCGATGTGCTTCAGCCGCACATCGGTTCGGATGACTGGCACCGGCGTCGCCGAAGCCAGCTATTCATTCACCGTCACCTCAGACCTCGGCAATTGGCAGGCGGAGACGAGCCTCGATTTCTCCGATCCGAACAGCAGTTCGAGCAACGCCGTCGAGCTGTGGGCCGAAGTCAATTCGACGTGGACGTTTCTGAACAGGTGGGATGGAACCGATGGTCCGGCGTCATGCGAGACACTGGCCGGCTACTTCGATGCGACGGTCAACGATGACGTCACGATTCATATCTATCTCGACAAGCTGAATTCGAACGCGACCGTCGAGGCATCGTACCCGCGCATCTACACCACGAACTCCGGCGCATCCGCGCAGCGCGCGGCATTCCGGCGCGCGGCACTTCTCCTGAGCCCGCTGCGATCCCCATCACACCGGCGGTGATCGCATTGCCTTCTATAATCGCGAGATATGTCGTCAACGCCGCCTCTCGGGCCGTATCACATCGCTGAGCGTGTCGGAACTTCGGTGTGGCTCGCCGAGGATTCGCGCAACGGCAGAAAGGTGGCGATCAAGCTGCTGACGAAGTCGCTGCCGAAAGATCCCGCGAAGCGAGAGGCGATGATTCGCGAAGTGCGCGTGGCGGCCGCGCTGTACCACACGTTCGTGGTGCCGATCCTCGAGATCGCGGAAGAAGGCGACAACCTTCTCATGGTCATGGAGGTCGTCGAAGGCAAAGCGCTCACGCGTCGTTTGCGCGGAACGCCGCTCGAGAAGCAGGAGTTCTTTCGCAACGCGCATCAGCTCGCGTCCGCGGTGAAGTACTTCCACGTAAAGAACATTCTTCACGGCAACATCAACGGCGACTCGGTGATGATCACGAGCGACGGTCATCTGCGCCTCGGCGGGTTGAACATGAACAACCTGCTGCGACGCGACAAGACCTCGCGCGAATATCAGCAGAAGGGATCGGATCCGCGCACGGTCAGTTACCTCGCGCCGGAGATGATCTCCTCGTCCTCGCTCGATGAGCGTTCGGACGTCTTCTCGTACGGCGTCGTGCTCTACGAGAGGGCCACCGGCAAGCTGCCGTTTCCCGCGAGCGAAGCCGCGGACATCGCGCGGATCATCGTCGAAGGACAACCGGTCTCGCCACGCACGGTGAATCCGAACATCGACGGCTCCGTCGTCGCGGTCCTCGGCGGGTGTTTGTTCAAGGATCCGTTCAAACGTCCGAAGGAAATGCGGCAGGTCATCGAGGCGATCGACAAGTACGATCCGAGCGCCGCCGAGTTCGCGCAGCAGCTCGAAAAGAAATCCGTTCCGCAGAGCGCGTCGTCGGTCGAACAACGACGCGGCGTGCTCTTCATCGCGGACGTAGCGGACTACGAGCATCTCGCGCTCGAAGATCCCGCGCTCGCCGCGAAAGCCGCGGCGCGCATGCAGCAGCTTCTCGGCGAGGCCGTGTATCTCTTCGATGGAAAAGTGCTCGACCCATTCGGCACGAACATGATCGCGGAGATGTCGTCGGTCGACAGTGCGCTCGAAGCTGGTCGCAAGGCGGAGTTCGATCTCTCGGTGCAGGAAGGCGATCAGATCTCCGTGCGCATGCTGCTGCACGCGGGCGCGGTCGAAATGCGCGACGGCGTTCCGGCAGGATCAGCGATCGAGAAAGCGCTCGAGGCGCTGCAGCATTTGCAACCCGGACAGTTGTTCATCTCCGAGGCGTTCGTGAAAGAGGGAAGAGGAAACGTTCGGTTGCGCGACTACGGTGCGCGCGCCGGCGTCAAGCTCTACACGATCGTGCCGGCCGAGCCCGCGCCGCCGGTCGAGACCGAAGTCGATCCTTCGACCGCCGAGATGGAAGCGGAGATCGCGCAGGAAGTCGCGGCAGAAGCAGCAGCGCACAAAGCCGCGAAGAAAAAGAAACGCAGTGGTGTGCTGGCCGCGGTGGCCGCGGCGATCGTGATCATCGCGCTGCTCGCGGGTGCGGGTGTGATGTTCCTGCGTCGCGGCATGAAGAACGCGGACGACGTCGCGACATCGACGACGCAGACCGCACCGTCGCATCCGACCGCGGCGAATCCGCGCACGCTTTACATCGCGCCGTTTGTAGTCGAAGGCGCGGACGCGACGCTGCCGCCGCGCGCAAAAGCGATGCAACTCGCGAGCGAAGCGATTCTGCGCACGTATCCCGAGTTGCGACTCGCGGAGCATGCCGTGGCGAACGAGCAATCGTTTGGCGCGACGATGATGACCGGTGCGAACGGCCCGCAGTTGTTGCCGACGGAAGGTGTGAAAGCAGGACCACCGGTCGCGCTCATCGACAACGCGAGCGGCGTTCGCGCGATGGTCGCGTGGATTCTCACCGAAACGAATGCGCCGCAGCGCACGCTGCCCGCGGCGGAAGTGCTCAATGCCTTCACCGATGCAGTTGCAGCGCGTGCAAATGGCGACAACGCTGCGGCCGAGACCGCGCTGCGAATCGCGATTAACACGGATCCCAACTTTCTCCCCGCGCAAATCATCGGTATGGACTTCTTCGACGCGATCGGCAAACCCGCCGATGCGCTTGCCGCGGCGAAGCAGGTCGCAACGCTCGATGCTTCGAATGTCGTCGCATCGCGCAAAGTCGCGCGCGCGGCGTTGACGAATGGTGATTTGCAGCAGGCGTTCGCGTACTACGCGCTCGTGCTGAAGCGCGATCCGAACGATCTCGAAGCGTTGAATCATGTCGCGCGGTACTCGGCGTCGATCGCGGACTCCGCGCGATTCAGCGCGACGCTCGAACGTTTGAAGCGCGCGGAGCCGGTGCAGGTCGCGGCGCACGAGCCGGACATTCTCACGGCCGGTGGGCGCATCGATGCGGCGATTCAGCGGTACTACACGATCGAAGAATCGCTGCCGAACAGCCCATCGCTCTCGCTGAAGATCGGACGTCTCGCGGTGCTGCGGCACTCGCTGCCGATCGCGGAGATCGAGCTCGGCAAACTCTCGACCTCCGACCCGTTGTACGGCTTCCCGATGCTCTCGGCGTACATCGCGGCGGAAAAGCAGGACAAGACCACCGCGATGCAGGCGCTCGATCGCGCGCTCACCGCTGCCGTGCCGGGTGATGATTCGTGGACGTGCGCCGCGGAGATTCACGCGATTCTCGCGGACACTGCGGGTGTGATCGCGTCGCTCGAGAAAGCAACGCAGCGCAAAGAGCCGACGGCGGCGTACGTGCTCGCGCATCCGCTGTTCCGCTATCTGCAAAACGATCCGCGTTTTCAAAAGGTGCGCGAGACGCTCACCGCGCAGCAAACCGAGACGCGCACGGCACTCGCGCAAGTGAAGTAGCTACGACACCACCATCACGCGCACTGAGTCCGTGAGATTCACGATCGCGAGTTTCTTCGCCTCCCGAAACATCGGCACGCGAAAGCGCGCGTTGAGTGCGCGGCGGTGTCCGTCCACCACGCGCTGCGTCGAGATCGTCAGCACTTCCTCGTCTTCGCGCATGTAGAGAAAGCCGTGCGCGGACTGATCTGAAAGCGATTTGTAGATCGCATCCGGCAGGACGAATACACCGTTACGGCAGAGGATTAAGTGCGCCTGGTTTGCATCCATAATGGGCCGCCATGATCGTTACTGCTCGACTCACATTCTCGGCAGCACATCGACTGCACAATCCGAACCGGGACGCGCAGTGGAACCGCGAAACGTATGACAAATGCGACAACCCGCGCGGCCACGGACACAACTATGCGATCGAGGTGAGCGTGAAGGGAACGATCGATCCGGAGACGGGCATGGTTATCGATCTCAAGAAGTTGAAGGACATCATGCGCGACCGCGTCGTCGATCGCGTCGATCACACGAATCTCAATGAAGACGTCGATTTTCTGCGCGATGTGATTCCCACCGCCGAGAATCTCGCACGCTGCTTCTGGCAGCAGCTCGCGCCCGCGATTCCGCACGGCGAGCTTTACGAGATCGTGCTGCACGAAACCGAGCGCAACTCCGTGCGCTACCGTGGTGAGGACGAAGCATGAATTACGACCTCGCAATCATGGCGCTCGAAGGAATGTCGCGCGCACCGATGAGCGTGCGCAACGAAGACGGTCAGATCGTGATCGAAGCCGCGCCCGCGACGTTCAAGGAGCTCGCGCGACTCTGCCTGTTGTTAGGCGGCGTGCAAACCGCGGAGGACGCATTCGAGCTCGAGCCCGGCGTGCACGTGACGAGTGATTCGTCGCGGCTCACGCTGCGGTTGCAAGTGGAGTAGCAGCTATGGAGTGCGGCGGCGCAAGCCGCCGCTTTCAAAGCGGCAGCTCGCGCTGCCGCACTCCATACCACCTACGTCTCGTAATCTGGTGAGTACGTCACCAGCTCATTGAGAAACGTCGCCTTCTGCCGCTGATCCGCATCATCGACTTCGAGCAGATCGCGAATCGAGATCATGCCGACGAGCTTTCCGTCGCGCACCACCGGGAGGTGACGCGCGCGGATCGAGTGCATCTTCTGCAGCGCGCTGTCGACGTTCTCTTCCGGCTCGGCGACGACGAGATCCTTCGACATCACTTCACCAACCGTCGTCGCCTCGGAACTCAGTCCGCGTGCGACGACGCGCGAGAGGACGTCGCGCTCGGAGAAGACGCCGGCGAGGCGGCCGGAATCCACCACCGCCACCGCGCCGATGTTTCGTTCGGCCATCCGTTCAGCCGCACTGCGTACCGTCAACTCGGGATCGATTACCAGCAGGACCTGATTCTCGATGAGCTCCGCGATCTGCCTCATACGCACCTCCGAAGAGAGTTCTAGTAGCGCAGCAGGGAATGGAACGGAACGTCGGATGCGATCTTTTCGCGGCCGCCGAGGAAGCCGAGCTCGATGACCGTGGCGAGACCGACGACCGTTGCGTCGAGTCCGCGCACGAGTTCTGCCGCAGCAGCAATCGTGCCGCCGGTGGCGAGCACGTCGTCGATGATCACGATGCGATCACCGGCTTTCACCGCGTCGTCGTGAATCTCGAGCGCGTCGGTGCCGTACTCGAGCACGTACTCGTGACGCCGCGTGGTCCACGGCAATTTGCCGGGCTTGCGAATCGGAACGAAGCCGACGCCGAGGTTTTGCGCGACGACACTTCCGAAGATGAAGCCGCGCGATTCGATTCCGGCCACGGCCGTGACGTCCTGGTCGCGAAAGAAATCCGCGAGCAGCTCACAACTCCTCTGCAATCCCTCGGCGGAACGCAGCAGCGGAGTGATGTCCTTGAAGAGAATGCCGGGCTTCGGAAAGTCCGGCACGTCGCGAATGAGTGTTTTCAGTTGTTCCACGGTCATCTCAGAACTTCACATCGAAGTCCGGCAGTTTCCCGCTGAACTCCTTCGACTCGGAATCGATCTTCGTGACTTCGGCGTAGCGCGGACCTTCGCGAATCTCTTCGATCCAGTCGTCGATGTTTTTCTTTTCGCCTTCGACGAGCGCTTCTACGGTGCCGTCGCGATTGTTCTGAATCCAGCCCTTCAGACCCATGCGTCGTGCGACGCGGGTCGCGAAGAAGCGGTAGCCGACGCCCTGGACTTTGCCGTGGATGCGTAAGTGCCGCTGTTCTTTCATATGTTTGCGCGGATTGTAGCCCGTTATCGACGACGTCGCGTCGAGCGTTTGGTCGTGGTCTTCTTCGGAGTTGTCTTCTTCTTCGACGAGGTTGCTTTCGGTGCCGCCGATGCGGGCGCGGTGACCGTGATTGTCTTCGGTGGTGTGTTGCGCAGCTCCGTCACGTTCTGTTGCAGCGTGTTGAGGAGTTGCGTTTGTTGTTCGTTCTGACGTCGCAGCAGTGCGATCGCGCTCGTCAGCTCATCGCGCTCTTTCTGTCCGAGCGAGACGAGTGCGACGGTCGCCGCTGCTGCTGCATCGGTGCGCGGATACTGCTGCACGATCTTCGACAGCGACTCGCGCGCTTTCTCGTCGTTGCCGTCTTTCATCTGCGCGCGTGCGTCTTTGAGCAGCGCGTCCGCGCGCAGATCGTTCGGCACGGACAACACGAGATAGACGACAGTGGCGCCGAGGATCGACGACACGATGGCCGTCAGCATGAGCAGCGGCCGGATCTTCATAAGGAGCCTCTGGACTGTGCGAGCGGAGCTCGCGCGTTGAAAGCGGCAGCTTCGCTGCCGCACTCCATAGGCGTCGCTATTCTTTCCAGCCGAATCGTCCGACGAGCGGCACGAACTCCGCGCTGCCGCAGTCTTCGATCTTCACGCCCGTGCCGACGCGCGTGACGCGCGCGAGGCGTTGATTGCCCGCGGGTCCGACCGGAATGATCATGCGGCCCGTGCGCGCGAGCTGCTGCACGAGAGGCTCCGGCACTTCCGGCGCTGCAGCAGCGACGATGATGCGATCGAACGGTGCCTGATCGCTCCAGCCGTACGTGCCGTCGAACACCTTCACCGAGGCGTTGTACACCTTCAGCTCGCGGAACAGTTCCGCCGCCTTCAGGGCAAGCTCGTTGATTCGTTCGATCGTAAAGACTTTCGCGCACAGCTTCGACAGCACCACTGCCTGATATCCGGGTCCCGTGCCAATCTCGAGCACTTTCTCTTTGCCGCTGAGCTCGAGCAACTCGATCATGCGTCCGACGATCCACGGTTGCGAGATCGTTTGCTTCGATCCGATCGGCAGCGCGCCCGGGCCGTATGACTTCGCGGCCACGACCTGCGGTACAAACTTGTGGCGCGGCACGTCGCGCATCGCCTGCAGCACGCGCTCATCGCGCACGCCACGCGCGGCGACGTAGCGATCGACCATCAACGCGCGTTGATGAGCGAGCTCGCGCTCTTCATTCTTTGGCGGTGAAGTGACCAAGGGTCTCCTCGAGCGATTTGAGGCGCGGGATCGATTCGTGATGCGTGAGATCGAGGTGCAGCGGCGTGATCGAGACGAAGCCGTTCGACACGGCATCGAAGTCAGTGCCTTCCTGGCGATCCCATACCGGCGGCCAGCCGCCGATCCAGTAGTAGCTGCGGCCGCGCGGATCGTGCCGCTCGATCACTCCCTCGGCGTACGTGCGGCGGCCGAGCGCGGTGACACGCACGCCTTCGAAGTCGCGATTTGGGAAGTTCACGTTGAGGATGATGCGCGGATCCTTGTGCTGCTCGAGTGCGACGCGCGCGAGTTGTCCCGCGAACGCGGCACAGCGGTCGAACGAAAAGTGTTCGCCAACGACCGCCGAGAATGCGACCGACGGAACGTTCAACAGCGCGCCTTCGAACGCGGCGGAGATCGTGCCGCTGTACGTGACGTCGTCGCCGAGGTTCGGACCGAAGTTGATGCCGGAGACGATGAGATCGGGCGGCTCGTTTTTGAAGAGCTTGAGCAGCGCGAGATTCACGCAGTCCGACGGCGTGCCGTCGACGATCCATTCGCGCTCCTGAATTTGCAGGAGACGCAACGGACGATTGAGCGTGAGCGCGTGCGATGCGGCGCTCTGCTCGCGATCGGGCGCGACGATCAACACCTCGCCAAGAGGCTTGCACGCGTCCGCGAGCTTGCGCAGTCCTTCGCTGTAAATTCCGTCGTCGTTGGTGACCAGAATGCGGGGCATGTTTGGCGTGCGCATCATAGCTGCGAGATGACCATCGCAGCCAGAATCAACAGCGCGCCGAGAAGAAAGAGCAGCGTGAACGGCTCGCCGTAGAACGCGATCGAAGTGATCGCCGCGGCGACAGGCTCGAACGAGAGAATGACCGCGGCTTCCGTCGCGCTCACGCGCGCCTGTCCCCACATCAACGCGGCGAATGCGAGCGCGGTGGTGACGATCGCGGTGAAGAGAATCGCGACGATGATCGATGGCGACCATGGCGTCGGCTTCGCGAAGAGCGTCAGCGGCGCGGCGGCGAGTCCGACGAACAACACCTGCACGGCCGCGAGTCCGGTCGATGTTTCTTTCGTCGACCAGCGCGCGGAGAGCACGACGTGGAACGCGAAGATGAACGCGCAGCCGATCGTGAGCCAGTCGCCGAGGGCAATGCTTCCGCGGTCGAAATCGCCGATGAGCAGTGTCGTGCCGAGCACCGCGAGAATCGCCGCGAGCCATTTGTAGACGTGCTTTCCGCCTTTGTCGAAGAACGGCACGATCACCACGTACAAGCCGGTGAGAAATGCCGAGCGCGACGGCGAGATCGAGAGCAGGCCGCGCGTTTGTGCCCAGTAGCCGGTGAAGACGAGCGCGCCGAGGATGATGCCCGGGACGAGCATCGCGCGCGTGAGACGGCCGCGTAGCAGCGCGATGACGATGAGGATCACGCCCGCGGTGGTGAAGCGCCAGAAGATGAACGGCTCGGGTGCGATCGTCTGAATGACGCTCTTGACGAGCACGAACGTCGCGCCCCACGCGGATGCGGTGATGAGGAGTGCGAGCGAAGCGAGCCAGTGACGCTTCACGGCTTTGCTGTCGCCGCTGGATGCGCCTGTCGTTCGAGCATCTTCAGCGTGCGATAGAGGTGCGCGAAGACGAGCAGAAACAGCAGCACGAGGAACAGTCCGACGATGCGCACGCCCCAGCGATTCATGCGAAACGCTCCGCATGTTTTGCGGCCCATTCGATCGCGTACGTCATCGGCGTGGCGTCGGCGATGCTTTTGCCGGCGATGTCGAACGCGGTGCCGTGATCGACGGAAACGCGCAGGTACGGCAATCCGATCGTGACGTTGACCGACTGTTCGAACGCCAGCGTCTTCACCGGAATCAATCCCTGATCGTGGTACATCGCCATGACGACATCGTACTTGCCGCCGCGCGCGGAGAGAAAGACGGTGTCGGGCGGATGCGGTCCGCTGACGAGGAGGCCATCGCGTTTCGCGAGCTCGACACCGTGCGCGATCGTTTCTTCCTCATCGCCGAATCGCCCGCCTTCACCCGCGTGCGGATTCACGCCCGCGACCGCGATGCGCGGCGCGTTGCCATAGAGCTTCGTGTATTCGCGCGACATGAGCCGCGCGAGCGCGGCGATGTCCTCGGCGTTGATCGCGTCGAGTGCGTCGCGCAATCGCACGTGCACGGTGAGGAGCACGGTGCGAATCGACGGCGAGTCGAAGTACATCGCGAAATCGTGGCCGTAGCGCGTGAGTCCCGCGCGATCGGCGAGGAGCTCGGTGTGACCGGGGAACGTTGCGCCCGCGAGTGCGATCGATTGTTTGTGAATCGGTGCGGTGACGAGCGCGGAGCATTCGCCGCGCTCGATGGCATCGATGGCGGAGTGAATCGCGTCGAGTGCGATGCGGCCGTACTCGGCGCGAATCTCGCCGTAATGAATCGGCTCGTGCGTTTCGCCGAAGAGGCGATAGGGGACGTCGAGTTGCGCGAGCGCTTTCTCGACGATCTCAGCACCGATGCCCGCGGGATCGCCTAACGTGATGGCCAGAGGTTTCACGCGGCGATAGTAGCGCGCGTGTTTGCCTCTGTCGTGTCATCCCGACCGAGCGACGCGCGTGGAGGGACCTCCGCATGTGTCGGTAGTGGATCCCTCGACTTCGCGCTACGCGCTAGGCTCGGGATGACACGCGGATCTACTCTTCTTCCTGCTTGAACAAATACTTGATGCAGTGCTTCTGAATCAGCAGATTCGGTGCGGCGTCGCGATTTACCTTGATGCACGCGCGGTCGTACCACTCGATCCATCCTCGAATCTCTTCGCCGTCGGTCATGACGATGACCATCGGCGTCTTCGAGTTCATCTGTTTGAGGTAATAGAAATTCTCGGCATTCGTGCTTTCGGGCGGCGTGGCGCGCTGCGGTGGCTGCTGCTGTGAGCGTCCATTGCCGTTGCCGTTTCCGTGGCCTTTGGCGCGCTTGAAATCCGTCACGTTGCGAAACGGTCTGCGCCCGTTCGTCGAATTGCCATCCACCTCGTACGGCCTCGTCATCGGCATTGCCGTCCTCCGTCTCTGCACATGCTGTCAGGGGTTTCGATTCTCGCCGGCTGTGCGATTGCGATTTACGTGCCTCCTCAATAGAATGCGCGCGGTTTCGCAGCCGGATCGCCGTGCTGCCGGCGCCCGTCCCGGGTGCCTGAAAAGCAACAGAGACAATCAACGCAATCATTGTCGGAGGACTCCCTCTTGAATTCCGTCGTCTGCATTTCGCACGTCCCGGATACCGAGTCGCGCATCAAGATCGCGGCTGGAAACAAAGTTGACGAGACCGGTCTGAAGTTCATCGTCTCGCCGTACGACGAGTTCGCACTCGAAGAAGCGATTCGCCTGAAAGAGAAATCGGGTGGCGGCGACGTCACGGTACTGACGTTCGGCCCGGAGCGCGCGCAACAGGCGCTGCGTGAAGCGCTCGCGCGCGGCGCCACGAAGGCGACGCACGTGAAAGGTGAATCGAGCGACGCGGATTCGCTCGGCATCGCCAAGGTGCTCGCGGCCGCGATCAAATCGATCCCGCACGATGTGGTGTTCTTCGGGAAGCAGGGCGTCGGCACGGACAACGGTCTCGTCGGTCCGATGGTCGCCGAGCTCCTCGGCTATCCGCAGGTGAATGTCGTCACGCATCTCGAAGTCGCGGACGGCAAGCTCACCGCGCATCGCGAGATCGAAGGCGCCGAGGAAGTGCTCGATGCGCCGCTGCCGGCGGTTGTGACCGCGCAGAAAGGTCTCAACGAGCCGCGCTACTCCTCGCTGAAAGGCATCATGGCCGCGAAAAAGATCGCCATCGACACGAAGTCGATCTCCGATCTCGGCCTCGATGAAAACGACATTCTCAAACAGCGCGTCGTCGTCGTGTCGCTGGACCTTCCGGCGGAGAAGTCCGGCGGACGCAAGATCGACGGCTCCGATGCCGCTGCCGCGGCGAAAGAGATCGTCAACTACATCAAAGGCGAAGCGAAAGCGCTGTAAGGCGGAGAAACGAACATGGCTGGTGTGCTCGTATTCACGGAACTCAAAGACGGGAAGCTGAAGAAGGCGTCTCGTGAAGCACTCTCGATCGGTCGCAAGCTCGCGGAAGCCGCGGGTGGCGATCTCGTCGCGTTCGCGACCGATGCCGCGGCCGCGGAAGAAGCAGGCCGCTACGGCGCGAAGAAGGTGTACGTCGTCGCCGCCGGTGAATATTCGACGGAACCGTTCACTGCCGCGGTGACGCAGGTCGTGAAGGATGTGCAGCCGTCTGTCCTGCTATTCGCAGGGACGTCCAATGGCCGCGATCTCGCACCGCGCGTCGCCGCGCGTCTCAATGTCGGCGTTGCGTCGGATGTCGATCGTCTCGAATGGACGGATGGCAAGCTGCGCGCGCGTCGTCCCGTGTATTCGGGCAAGGCGTTCGCGACGGTCGATGTGACCGGAACTCCCGCGATCGCGACGACGCGCCCGAATGCATTCCCCGCGGAGGAAGCGGGTGGCGGTGCGGCGGAAGTCGTGAACGTCACGGCCTCGACCGACAATCGCGTGAAGATCGTCGAGACGAAGACGCCGGAAGCAGGCGAGATGATGATCTCGGAAGCCGACATCATCGTGGCCGGTGGTCGCGGTTTGAAGGAAGCGGCGAACTTCTCGTACGTGCGCGATCTCGCGCATGCAATCGGTGGCGCGGTCGGCGCATCACGCGCGGTCGTCGACGCGGGCTGGATCGACCATCAGCATCAGGTCGGACAGACGGGTCGCGTTGTGAGCCCGAACGTGTACATCGCGGCAGGTGTGTCGGGCGCGATTCAGCATCTCGCCGGCATGTCGTCGTCGAAGCACATCATCGCGATCAACAAGGATCCGGAAGCGCCGATCTTCCGCGTCGCCGACCTCGGCATCGTGGGCGATCTCTTCCAGATTCTCCCGGTGCTCACGGAAGAAGTGAAAAAGGCGAAAGCACACTGAAAGTAAAACGGCGGGCTTTCAGCCCGCCGTTTGTCAAATTCCCGGCGGGCTGAGAGCCCGCCGCTGCACTTGATCGGAAATCAGGGTTGTTGCGGTGGCGGCGGCGGCTCGATGGTGCGGCCGTCGCGATCGACTGGACGATCGGGAGAGCTGAACGGCGGCTCGCCGTCGATGAACTCATCATTCACCGCGAAGCCCGCGCCGATCGACGACGGAATCCCGCCCGGATCGTCGCCGCAGCTCAGTGCGAAGCGCGTGACGTGACGCGCCCATGCGGCTTCACATTCGTTCGTGACTTTGAGGCGATAGATGCGCTGGCTGCGCGCAACGACGCGACGGCCATCGATGAGCGTGAAGAAGTACTCGATCTCATCGCCCGGATCGAATTTCGGCAGCACGACGCGCGAGAGCGGGCCTTCGTTCACGCCTTCGACCGAGCACCAGTCCGTGGTGTTGAGGCGGCGGAAGTACGCGCGCAACTCACCTTTGCCTTCGACGTTGAGCTGCATCAGCGGCAGTTCGCCACCGCGCGCGCAGGTCAGCGGCGTGTATTGGATGCTTCCATTCGCGTTCTGCTGCGGCTGCGCGAGTTTCGTCTGCGCACCGAGCGACATCGCGGCCAAAAGCACTGCGACGACGGCTGTTTTCTTCATGGCTGGCTCGATTCTAAGGCCTTTATCGCGTAAAAAACGCCCGAACCCGCGTCAAAAATCCGTGGCGAGGCTCGGGAAGGGGATCGGGATCGTACGGAAGCGCCCGGTTTTCGAGGACCGCGCGCGGGTTTTCGACGGTCAATGCGCTCGCGAGATCGGCACCGTAGCGCTGCGTGATGAGATTGACCGTAGCGCGCATGCGCGGCGGTCGCTTGCTCGTGTCGTGCGCATCGGTCGCGAGAAAATGAATCATCCCGCGATCGAGAAATTGTTCCGACGCACGCTTCGCCTCAGGACCGAATTCGCCGAACAGACTTCCGGCCGTGAGCTGCATCTTGCAACCATGGCCGATGAGATCCGCAACGAGATCGGGCCGCGATTGCAGCACGAGATTGCGCTCGGGATGCGCGAGGATCGGCGTCCATCCTTCGAGTTGTGCGCGATAGAGCGGCTGCTCGAGCATCGGTGGAACGGCGTTCGCGGCGAGCTCGAACAGAACGTACTTGCCGTCCGCGAGCGGCACGATCGATTTGCCGGATGCGAGGACGTCGACCATGTCGTGCGCAAAAAAATATTCGGAGCCGAGATGAATGCGAGGAGCGGTGACGCGCTGCTGCAATTCTTCGAGGCGCGCTCGCAATTCGGCCGGAGACCAAGTGCGCCAGCGTCCGCGCAGCACGTGCGGTGTCGCGACGATCGTTTCGATTCCTTCGTCCGCGGCCATGCGGCACATCTCGGCCGCTTCGTCCCACTCGCGCGGGCCGTCATCGACGCCCGGCAGAACGTGATGATGAATGTCGATCATCAACTGGTCTTGCGCGAAGCCTGCTGTTCCTCTTCGGACGCCTCGTAGTAGTCGTAGTAGCTCTTGCGGTACGTGTAGCCGTACTGCTTGAGATCGAGGTTGTTGAGGATTGCGCCGAGGACCGGGATGTTTGCCTGACGAAGCTTCTCGGCCGAGCGCTGCACGAGCTCGCGCGGCGTTTGTCCGCCGTGCACGGTGAGTACGACGCCGTCTGCATTCGCGGCGAGAACCACGGCATCCGTCACCGCGAGCATCGGCGGCGAGTCGAAGATTACGAACGCGTATTTGCCGCGCAGTTCTTCGATGAGGTGCTTCATGCGATCGCTCGCGAGCAGTTCCGACGGATTCGGCGGAATTGGGCCGGAGAGAATCACGGAGAGATTCGGGACGTCGGTCGGCTGGATGATGTCGTCGAGCGGAATGTTCGCGGCGAGGTAGTTCACCAGGCCGAGGTTCATCTTGCCGCGGAAGACTTTCTGCAGACGCGGGCGGCGAAGATCGGCGTCCGCAAGAATCACGGGCTTGCCCATCTGCGCGAGCACGGTCGCGAGATTCACGGACGTCGTGGTTTTGCCTTCGCGTGCAAACGATGACGTGATGACGATGACTTTCGGCGAGTTCGCCGACGCGAGGAGCAGCGAGGTACGGAACGCGCGATACGACTCCGCGACCGGCGAGCGCGCATCGGTGTGCGGAATGAGCTCGATGCCCGGTCCTTTGTCGCCGTCGTTCTCGACGGCGCGCAAACGCGCCGGTACTTTGCCGTACGTGTAGCCGCCCTGGCGCGAGACGGTGCTCGCCGCGGGGATCACGCCGAGCGACGCGAACTTCGTATGTTTCTCCAACTCCTCGGGCGTCTTGATCGAGCGATCCATGTATTCGAGGAAGAAGATCGCGGCGAGGCCGAGAATCAGTCCGAGCGGAAATGCGCTCTGCAGATTCTTCTTCATCGAGAGATTGAATCGTCCGCCCGGCAGCGGCGCGTGATCGATCCAGTGAATGTTCGAGGATGCCGTGCCGCGCAAGCGCGCCGTGACTTCGGTTTCGTTGAGCTGCTTCTGCAGGGACGCGAGGAGCGCCTGCTTCGTTTCGACGCCGACGCGCAGATCGACGTAGCGCGCTGCATCGATGTTCGTTCTCTGCGCCTGATTGCGCTGCGCCGAATACGCGTTGCGCGTGGAGCTGATGCGCGCGTTCGCGGCCGCAACTTCGCCGCGCGCTGCTTCGAGTGCTTTCTCGTACGCCTGCGCTACCGCGTTCGCACGCTCGGAGCGCGTCTTCTCGATCGACTGGCGCAACTGCACCATGACCGGATGGCCTTCGAGGAACTGCGAGCGTTTGTCGGCGTACTCGCGTTGCTGACGCGAGAGATCCTCGGACAAGCGAATGACCATCGCATCGTTCGATGTGACGGCTTCGGGCGCGGTGCGTTGCAGTGACGCGTACGCGGCTTCTTTTTCGTACAGCGCGTTTTGCGCGTTCGTCACTTCGGTGTTGAGCTGCATCAACTTCGCGGTGGTCGCGTCATCGCCGCTTTGACCGACGGCAACGAGTCCCGCTTTCTCGCCGTACTGCTGCAACTCCTGGCGGCTCGTTTCGAGATCCGACTTCACGCTGCTGATCTGCTGCGTGAGGAAGTTGCTGGCCTGCTGCACGCTCTCGAGTTTCTTCGCGAGATTCATGCGCATGAATGAATCGCCCCATGCTTCGGCGATTCTCTGTGCCTGCTTCGGGGACGCGCCGACGTACGAGATGTCGACGAGTGACGTGCCGCGCACTTCGGCGATGCCGACGCCGCCGAGGAGTCCGGCGGCGATGCCTTCTTTGATTCGCGCGACTTCTTCCGGAGTTCTGCCGGTGATGCCCGCGGGATAGAACTCGGGATCGTTGTAGAGCTTGTGATCGTCGACGACACGCAGCGCGAGACCGCGGCTCTTCAACAGCTCGTATTGCGTCTGCAGAAACTCCTGATCGGAGGAAGCGATGCCGAAGATGTCTTCGACCGTGACGGTGGGACTATCGCGCTCGATCTGAATGCGAATCGTCGAGCGATACAGCGGCTTCGAGAACCAGGACGCGAGGAACGTCCCGATCATCACGACGAGCAGAATCGCGGCGGCGATCTGCCACCGCTTCCGGATCACATTCCAGTATTGCGAAAGGTGGATTTCGGGCTGGTTGGAGTTGAGATCCATCGTCGTCGTCCGTTCTTCTATTGCTAGAAGATAGCCGCTTTGACGACGACCGTGTCGTTATCTCTCAACACCTCATCAGACCGCTTGCCCGCGATGACCGCCTTGAAGTTGACCTCGATCTGCTTCTCGCGGCCGTTTTCCATGCGCTTGATGATGGCGTAGCGCGACGCGCGATCGGTGTGACCGCCGGCATCGGCCATGGCCTGCAGGAGCGTCGGAGTCTGGCTGCTGCGGAATTGCACTTTTCCGGGCTTCATGACTTCGCCCAGGATGTAAATCGTGATCGGTGTATCGATGGGAACGTTGACGAGGTCGTTCGGCGAAAGCGGGATGTTGAGGTCCGCGTTGCCCGTGACCATCAACTCGTCGATGTTGATCGCGACCTGCTCGGAGAGACCGTTGCGCGCGGTGCGCAGAACGTACAACTCCTTGCCGTGATTCGCGGTCAGACCGCCGGCCTGCGTGATTGCCTGAATGAGCGTGGTGTTGCCGGTGGCGCCGATGCGTCCGGGACGAACGACCGCGCCGACGACGGAAATCGGTTTGCTGGAGAACTCGACGACCTGCACCGAGACCGTCGCTTTCGGAAGGAAATTCGCTTCGAGAATCTGCTCGAGCTTCGATTCGATCTGTGTCGACGTGAGACCCGCGACCTGAACCTTGCCGATGATGTTGATCGCGACCTGCCCGTCATCGCCGACGACGAGACGGCCGCTGATGGTGGTGTCCTCGAGCACTTTCAGGTCGAGAACGTCGCGAGCGCCGACCGGCGCGTCGGACGAAAGAATCGGCAGTTCCTGCGCAGCCAGCGAGGCCGCCAGTGCCACCAGGACCAGGATCAAGAGTGCACGAAGCTTCATCGTTTCCCCAGGTAAACGACCACCGATCCGCTGTCGCCCTCGACTGCCAGGCGAGCAGCGCGGACTCCCTCGAAACCGATTGGACCGCGCGGAAGGTAATGCCGTTTACGTGATGTCCATGTCGTCGTGCGCGTCACCTGCTCGTGAATTCGCGCCTGCCGACTTCCGTAAATGTTATTTGAACCGAATGCCTACGGCGTGTACGACAAGTGCAGGACATACCGTATTCCTGACTCTTCATCGCCGAATGCCGTGGAATCGCGCTCGTACCAGCCGACGTCGAGGCCGGTTCGGAGGCGTCGAATTCCGTAAGAAAATCCCACGCTGCTGAACGAATACTCGTCTTTGCGCCGGACGCCGGCGACGACCGTGTCGTATGCGTCACGCTCCCACACGATGCCGGAGCGCAGCGACAGACGACGCGTGGCCGCGTACTCGACGCCCGTGTTCGCCGAGGTTGCGACGTAGTAGCCGTTGTTGTCGAAAATGGAGAACCCGATGTCGCGACCCGCGCTGGCGTAGTAGTTCCAGCGTCCGGTGCCGCGGCTCGCGTCGATGGTCGCGGAGAAGCCGTCGTAGTCGCGCTCGTTCGGATCGTCGAAATCGAGTTTCATCGGACCCGCTTCAGCGCGCAGCGATGAGCGGCCGTTGTCGTACGCGAAGCCCGCGCCGTAGTAGAGACGCTTGCTGTCGAGATACGCCGCGTTGGTGAAGCCGTAGTCGCTCACTTCGCCCGCGACGAAGAGCGACGTGAGCGGAAACGTGCGGTGATTGAGCGAGAGGCGCATGTTGCGCTCGTTGCGCTCGAGGAGATACACCGGCACTTCGAGACCGTTCGGCAGTTTCGGCTGATAACGATCGTCCGGATACTGGATGTCGCGATAGCGCGCGGAGAACATCGCGCTCGTGCGGCTCGAGTATTTGAGCTCGCCGGCGACACCGGTTTCTCGTTCATCCACCGTCGCGAGACGGTTCACATCGGCGACGTGCGCGCGAATCTGATTCGCACGCTGCGTGTAGACGTCGCGGTAGAGGTGGTTGAAGAGAAAGTGCGCGTCGCCGCGCGCGAGGTAGTTGATCTGCCGGTCTTCGCTGTTCTGATTGAAGAAGCTGTAGCTCGGAGTGAGCTCGGCCGTGAAGATCGTCTTCTTGTTCGGCACGAAGTACAGCCGGTGCGGCGCTTCGACGCTGAGTGACAAACCTCCGGTATCTCCGGTCGGCACGTAGGACTGCGTGTAGCCGACGTCGGAAATGCGGAAGCGGGAGAGCAGATAAAACGCTCCCCAGTGAAAATTCGTCTCCTGCAACTCGCCCGTGACTTTCTTCGAGCCTTCGAGACGAGGGTCGCGATCGCGCAGACGTTGGTCCTGCTGCGCGAGCGCAACTACTGGAATCATGATTGCGAATGCGACCCTTAGGACGCGCTGGCTCACTCCGCCCACAACGGTTCCTCCACGCCTGGCGCTTTTTCGGACGCGGCAGTGTAGCACGCAACCTATTTAGCAGCCGTGGATTACGCGTCGGTCGCGTGTGAAAAGCTCATAAACTGACCCACCTCGGCGCTACAATCCCCGCCACCGATGCAGGCGCAACGATGGACCGCAATGGCCGAAACAGGCTGTCTCGCGCTGTTCCTGATGTGGCTGATCTTCCTGCCGTTGCCGTTCGGATCGGTGATCGAAAAAGCGCGGCTGCCGCTGATTGCCGTACCACTCGCGCTCGTCATGATCGCGGCGTTGATTCGTCTCTACGCGACGCGCGATCGCACGAGCACCGCGCTGCCGACGCGTCCCTGGTTCTTCTGGGGCAACGGTGCGTTGCTGTTCCTCGCCGTGTGCGCGCTGCAACTCGTGCCGCTGCCGCGGGCGTTGCTTGCAACGCTCTCGAACGAATCGGCGGTGATCTGGAATGGCGCCTCGCGCGCGGCGGCGTTTGCTGGTGCGCAGCCAGCCGCGAATCATCCGATCACCGTCGATCCGCAACTCACGCTCGTCGAGTTGCTGCGACTCGTCGCCTTGCTCGCGACGTTCCTGATCGCGGCATTGCTCGTGCGCACACAAACGCGTCGCCGCGCACTCGCGACCGCACTTTGCATCGGTGGGTTGTTTCAGGCGCTGTACGGATTTCGTGAAGCGGCACTCGGTCGTTACGAGATCTGGGGCTGGGTGAACAAGCTGATTTTTCATCGCGTCACCGGCACGTTCGTGAATCCGAATCACTACGGGCACTACGTGGCGATCGTGATGCCGATGGCGTTGTTTCTCGCGGCCTCTGACTGGCGTACCGCGGGCAAGAGCGATACGCCGTGGCTGCGGCGCCTCGCGAACATCGTGCAGCACAGCGTGATTCGCACATCGTTCGCGATCGTGGCGGCGTTGGCGTGCGTGACGGCGCTGCTGCTCTCGCAATCGCGCGGCGCGATGCTCGCGACGGCGGCGGGCCTGCTGCTGACGATTGCATTGCTGCCGGGTAAGCGCGTGGCGCGACTCGCATTCGCATCGATCGGCGGTCTGATTCTCATCGCCGCACTCGCGTACTTCATCGGCCCCGAGCGCACGCTGCATCGCTTCGTGCCGACGGAGATCGAAGTGAATGCATTGCACGGACGTCGCATCGCGGTGCGCGCCGGCATCGATATCTGGCAGCGCTTCCCACTCCTCGGCAGCGGCCTCGGCACGTTCGAACGCGTGGTCGCGATCGATCAGAAGCAGGAGCTCGAGCTCACGTATCACCACGCGCACAACGACTATCTCGAGATTGCAGCAACGGCGGGAACGATAGGTGCGGTGATCGCGATCGCCACGCTCATCATCGGCTTCGTGTCGCTCGTGCGCATGACGTTCGGCGCCGAATCACGCGAGCTTTCGTGGCGTCGTCGCGCGTTTCAGGCCGCGGTACTCGCGAGCATCACCATCGCCGCGGTGCACGCGCTCTTCGATTTCAATCTGTTCATTCCGGCGAATCCGGCGACGCTCTGCGCGATGGCCGGCGCCGCGGTGGCATCGGTCGATCACGACAGACGCACGCGTCGCTGAATGCCGTTGCGCGTGAGGCGATTCACGAGACGAACGTCGATCGTCTTCACGCCTTCACCCGGCTTGATCTCGAACGTCTTCGAGACGCGCACTTCGCCTTCCGCGACGAGCGCATCGTCGACGTAGATCTCGACGTACGGCGGCGTCTCATCGCTCTGTGCGACGAGCATCGCGATGCGCATCGTTTCGCCATTCGCGAAGTAGCGCTGCGTTCGCGCCCAGTCACAAACGTCGTTACCGCCGCACGTGTTGGTCCACACGACGGGCTGCGACGCGAATGATGCGAGCTCGTTCTGCGCGGCG
>JBQCJC010000578.1:0-7904 GCA_051953135.1 Thermoanaerobaculia bacterium
CAAACGACGAGGGGCAAAAGCCCCCCCCCCAACCGTCCGGGGCAGCGGGGGCCGCACCCCCCCCCCAAAAAAACCCCACAAAGACACCCCGGGCGGCTGTCCCCCCCGCCGCTCCACTCAGACCATGAGCAAGAACTACTACATCGAGACGTGGGGCTGCCAGATGAATGAGCTGGACAGCGAACGGCTGTCCGGCAATCTCAAGCTTCGCGGATACCAACGCGTCGAAGACGAATCGCAGGCAGATCTTATCCTGCTCAACACGTGCTCGGTACGCGACAAGGCCGAGCAGAAGGTCTACTCGCGTCTCGGACGTTTGCGTGAGCTGAAAAAAGAAAAAGAACTGAAGATCGGCGTCTGCGGGTGCGTTGCGCAGCAGGAAGGGGAGCAGATCCTCGAGCGAGCGCCGTGGGTCGACTTCGTGATGGGACCGGGCAACGTCGGTCATCTCGATGCGGTGCTCGAGCACGGCACGCGAGTCGCGATCGAGTTTCCGGAAGATCGCAACTACGACATCGTTGCCGTCGATCGCACGTCCGCAACGAAGGCGTGGGTCACGATCATCGAAGGCTGCAACAAGAACTGCACGTTCTGCATCGTGCCGACGACACGCGGCCGCGAGCAATCGCGCGAGTTCGAAAGCGTGCTCGACGAAGTGCGCGCCGCGGTCGCGAGCGGTCGCGTCGAGATCGAGCTCCTCGGGCAAACCGTCAACGCGTATCGCTGTCCGAAGAGCGGCCGGGATTTCGGCGCGCTGCTCAGCGCGGCCGCGGAGATCCCGGGCGTCGTGCGTTTGCGTTTCACGACTTCGCATCCCGCGGAGGTGAATGAGTCGATGATCGTGGCGATGCGCGATCACGAAAACATCTCGCGCTATCTGCATCTCCCGGTGCAGTCCGGCTCGTCGCGAATTTTGCGCCGGATGAAACGCCTCTACACGCGCGAAAAATATCTCGAGACCATCGCACGAATTCGCGAGGCCATCCCGGACATTCACTTCTCCACCGACATCATCGTCGGCTTTCCCGGTGAGACCGAGGAAGAGTTTCAGGAGACGTTGTCGCTCATCGAAGAAGTGCGATACGGCTCGCTGTTCGCATTCAAATATTCACCGCGTCCGGGCACGCCGTCGTTGCGCATCGGCGAGCCGCTGGATGATGAGATTGCATCCGAGCGCCTGCAGCGTCTCTTCGATCTGCATGAGCGGATGAAAAAAGAGAAGCTCGAGTCGTATCGCGGGCGCGTGGTGCCGGTGTTGTACGAAGGCCCGAGCCGCAATGATCCAGCGATGTTATCGGGTCGCACCGATGACTACTGGGTCGTCAATTTCCACGGCGATCCCGCGACACCTCTCGGGAGTATCCTTGGAGTGCGCATCGATTCGGCGCAGCATCACACACTGCGCGGGGAGGCCGTCGCATGAACATGTCCGAGCTCGTTCCGATGTCGATCAAAGGCCTGATGCTCGATCCGGTCTCCAACTCTCCGATCGTCGTGCTCAAGGATGACGACGAAAAGTTTTTTCTTCCGATCTGGGTCGGCATTTTTGAAGCGAACGCGATCGCGCTGCAGCTCGAGAACATCACCACGCCGCGTCCGATGACGCACGATCTTCTTCGCAACATGATCGCGGAGCTCGACGCGCGCGTGACGCGCATCGTGATCAACGATCTTCGCGACTCCACGTTCTTCGCCCAGATTCGTCTCGCCCTCGGCGATCGCATGCTCGAGATCGACGCGCGTCCGAGCGACGCCATCGCGCTCGCATTGCGCACCGAAGCGCCCATTTATGTCGCGCAATCCGTGCTCGAACAAGCGCAGACGATCACGCCCGAAGCGGGCGGCGAAGACGCGGATGAGAAGACGAAGAAGTGGTTCGAGAACCTTTCTCCCGAAGATCTTGGTAAGTACAAGATGTGATGCGCGAAGTCGCGTCATCTATCCTTTCCAAATCACCTCGCGCGACCTAGAATCCACACAGATTCAATGATCATTACCGTCGCCAATCAGAAGGGTGGTGTGGGCAAAACCACCACCGCCATCAACCTCGCTGCCGCGGTCGCCAACAAGGGATTTCGGACGCTTCTCATCGACCTCGATCCGCAGGCCAACTCCACGATGAGCTACATCGATGCGCGCTCCGTTGCGCGATCGATGTACGACGTGCTCGTGAGTGAAGAGATGGAACTGCCGGCGATCGTCGTACCGACTCCGGTCGAGAATCTTTTCGTCGCGCCGTCGCGCATCTCGCTCGCGAAGCTCGAATCGAAATTGATCGGCGATCTCGACGGTCCGTTTCGTCTCAAGGATCGGATGAAGGATGTCGCGAACGATTACGACTACATCTTCATCGACACGCCACCAACCCTCGGCATGATCACGGTCAACGCACTCGTCGCGTCGACGCACGTGCTCGTGCCGATTCAGTCGTCGTACTTCGCGCTCGAAGGAACGGACGATCTGCTCGAAACGATCGAGAAGATCAAAGCGCGCCCGAACCCGAATCTCCAGCTCCTCGGCGTCGTCATCACGATGCACGACAAACGCACGACCTTGTCGAAGGACATCCACGAAGCCATCGGCAACGTCTTCGGCGATCGCGTCTTCAACACCGTGATCACGAAATCGATCCGCCTCGAAGAAAGTCCGGCGTACAAAGAATCAATCTTCACCTTCGCCCCGAAATCGAGCGGCGCGATGGAGTACTACTCGTTGTCCGAGGAGCTGCTGTCTCGCGTCTAGGTTCGCTTTGCGCGAGAACGACTGATGAGTGATGAATGATGAGGTTCGACACGCATTGCGAGATTGAATCGATCATGCACAAACGCACACATCGCCATCAGCATCATTCGTCCAGCGCTGCCTTGCTCTCGCGACGCAGGTCATCACTCATCACTCATCACTCATCACTCGTTCAAAGGACAAAACCTCTCCATGGCTAAGCGTGGCCTTCCAGAACGTTCCGTCATGCGCGCGGATGCGCACTACGTCGACGAGCTGACGAAGCGGTCGGGGCGGCACATCGGGACGATGCTGCCGTTGCAATTCATCGAGCCGAATGCGGAGCAGCCGCGCACGCAACTCGGCAACATCGAAGAGCTCGCGTCGAGCGTGCGCGAGAAAGGCGTGCTCGAGCCGATTCTCGTTCGCCACATCGGACCGAATCGCTACCAGATCATCTCCGGCGAGCGCCGGTATCGCGCCGCGACGATGGCAGGACTCGACGAGATACCGGCGATCGAGCTCGATGTCGATGATCGCGAGCAGCTCGAGATCGCGCTGATCGAAAACATTCAGCGCAAAGACCTGACGCCGTTCGAAGAAGCGGAAGGTCTGCTCATCCTTCAGCAGAAGTTCAACTACACCCACGAAAAGATCTCGCAGGTCATCGGCAAATCGCGCACGACCGTCACCGAGACGCTGCTCATCAACGACATCCCCGATCGCATTCGCGTGATGTGTCGCGAGGCGGGCATCTCGAATAAGAGCGTGCTCGTGCAGGTCGCGCGCGCAGGGTCGGAGGAAGCGATGGAGCACTTCGTGCGCGCGTTCGCGGCAGGAGAGTTGTCGCGCTAAGATCTGCGCAAGCAAACCGCCGCGAAGCCCGATCCGAAGAAAGCCGGCCGGCCGAAGAACTACGTCTTCGCGCTGAAAGACAAGGCGCTGCCGTTCACGCTCAATCTCGCGTTCAAGAAGCCGAACGTCGAGAAGACCGAAGTGATCGGCGCGCTGAAAGAACTGGTCAAGCGACTCGAAGCGGAAGAGTGAGCATCGAGATCTCGATCGTCATCCCCGTCTACAACCGGCCGAAGCTGGTAGGGGAGGCGGTGACGTCGGCGCTGCAACAGGCGCGTGATGTCGAGCTCGAAGTGATCGTCGTCGATGATTGCTCGACCGATGAAACGTGGGACGTCGTGCAGTCGCTGCCGGTGCGCGCGATTCGCATGCCGCGGAACGGACGCCAGGCGCGCGCGCGCAACGCCGGCATCGATGCGTCGCAAGGGCGCTACGTCAAGTTTCTCGATTCCGATGACGTTCTGATCGACGGTCATCTCGCGCGTGAGCTGCAGGCGATTCGTGAATCGAATGCCGAGATCGCGGTGAGCGGCTGGATCGAATCGGGATCGCCACGCAGTGCACCGCGGTTCTCGTCGATCATCGATGACGTGCTCGCCGGCAAAGGCGTTCCGACGAGTGCGGCGTTGTACGCGCGTCACGTGCTGCCGCGCTGGGATCCGGAGTTGAAGCTGCTCGATGACTGGGACTTTTTTGTGCAGGCCGCGTTGCACGCGAAGAAGATCGTCACGGTCGACGGCACTGCGTATGAGTGGCGCGATCACGAAGGTCCGCGAATCACCGATGGGACGATGCTCGCGAACGCGCAATCGCATCATCAGGTGTTGCACAAACTCGAAGATGCATTGCGCTCGCGCGGCGAGTTGACGGAAGCGCGCACGAAACGACTCGCACAATACTTCTACAAAGAGCTGCGCGTGTTCAGTCTTCACGATCGAGCGGCATTCAACGCGGCGCTCGCGCACATCTTCGAGCTCGATCCCAAATTCGCGCCACGCGATGAAGAGCGTCAGTGGTGGATGCGACTCGCCGCCCGCCTCCTCGGCACACGCAATGCGGTCTCGCTGCACACCTCGATCAAGCGATTCATCAAGGGTTAGCCGGCGCGTTTTGCGCGCGGTCGATCACGTGATCTCTGCGGACGACATCGCCGAGGTGCTGGGAGAATGATTTCTTCTCACTCGCGAACAACGGCTCGTTCTCACCACGCCACAACACCGGTCGCACGTACGTTGTGAGTTGCAGCGAGACGAAGAACAGCAACACGAGCCACGCACTGATCACTGTACGCGCATTCGGCACGACGCTCACGAGATAGCGTCGCGCGAAGAGCAGCGTGACGAGCCACGCGAAGAAATGCAGCCACACGACGAACGCGAGATAGCGCGTGCTCACGCTGAAGAGCCAGATCACCGGCATCAGCGCGACGAGCAGCAATCCCGCGACGCCGCAGAATCCGGCGATCGCGGTTGCAAATGTGCGCGCCGAATACTCGGCGCCGGCGAGCGCGGTGAACACGTAGAAGCTCGGGATGCAGAGCGCGATGGCACCGAGAATGATGAGCGGGATCTTCAGGATGGCCAGGGCGACGGATGCGCCGCCTTGAAAACATCCCGCGGCCGCGGCGTACAACACGTAGCAACTAACCGCGCCAATCAGCAGCGCGAATGGATTCGCTTCGGATGGTTCGTCGCGGCGGCGCAGCAATCCATCGAGCGCGTGAAGCACGTTCTTCATAACAACCTCCAGAGATGCGGGACGATGTCGGTGACGATGAATTCGTAGACGTTGCCGCGCAACGCGTCCTCGCGAAAGAAAACGACCGGCAGATACACGCTGCCGATGAAGGGCCGCAGGATCCACGCGACTTCACCGCCGACGAACGCGTACACGATCGTCCAGCTCATGCGAATGCGCGCGGCGAGCTGTCGATCGCCAGTCACGTCTTCGAGGCATCGACGCAACATGCGCATGCCGACGAGTCCTGATGCGCCGACGAGTGCGACGTGCACGAGATAGAGCAGATTGTGCAAGGTCTGCTGCGATGGGGAAGGGCCGGCGAGCGATTGCGTGAAGAGCCACGCGACCGGTGCGAGTGATGCCGCGACGATCGATGCGATCGAGAGCGGTACCAGCGTGAGACCGAGCGTCTGCATCGGCCTCAATCGCAAGCCGAGCAGCGCGGCGACGATCCAGTTGAACAGTGCGGTGATCGCCGCGGTTGCAAGCATGAGCAGCGGCACTTTGATCGCGACGTACGACGCGAGTTTCGCACCGTGCCACGAGCCGAGGACCGCGCCGTAGATCGCGCCGAAGACGATCGTTGCGACGATGAGTGCGCTGGCGTGGCGATGCACATCGCGATCGAGGCGCAAATCATCGAGCAGCGCGCGACGGTTCCGTTCGAGGACGATCGAGCTCATGCGATTTGCTCTGATACGAATGTGGCGAATGAAATGTCACGAGGCGCGTGGCCCGATTGACGATCGCACCGTCATTGCGTATTCTCTCGCGCCAGCATGACTCGCACGCACATCATCGGCGCGGAACTCCGCGCGGCCTTCATGGGCCGAATGATGATGCGTTGCCCCGGCGCGAACGCGTAGCCTTCGGCTCACACGCGATCACGACTGGGGCCCTCCGCGACCTTCTCCCTTCAACGAACGCAACGCACCTTTGGCCGTCAGGAGGACATGTCATGGCCTACCGTTTCGATACCCGTGCAATTCACGCCGGTCAGCCGAGCGACGACGCAACCGGCTCGGTCACCACTCCCATTCATCAGACTTCCACGTTCGGGCAGACCGAGCCCGGCATCAACAAAGGCTTCTGCTACACGCGCACCGGCAATCCGACGCGCAGCGCACTCGAAGAGAATCTCGCCGCGCTGGAGAATGCGCGCTACGGACTCGCATTCGCCAGCGGGATGGCCTCGATTCACGCGGTGCTGTCGACGCTCAGCAAAGGTGATCACGTCGTCTCGACGCGCGATCTCTACGGCGGCGCGTGGCGCATCTTCACAAAGGTGTTCTCGCGCTACGGCATCGAGTTCACGTTCGTCGATACGACGAATCCCGCAAACATCGAAGCCGCAATTCGTCCGAACACGAAACTGCTCTGGCTCGAGACGCCATCGAATCCGCTGCTCAATGTCACTGACATTGCCACGTGCGCAACCATCGCACGTGACAAGATGATTACCAGCGTGGTTGACAATACGTTTGCCACGCCGGTGCTTCAACAGCCGCTGGAACTCGGCGCGGACGTCGTGCTGCATTCGACCACGAAGTTCATCAACGGCCACAGCGACGTCCTCGGCGGCGCGGTCCTGACGAACGATCAAGGCTTCTACGATGAGCTGAAGTTCCTGCAGAACGCGATCGGTGCAGTGCCTGCGCCGCAGGACTGTTTCCTCATTCTTCGCGGCATCAAGACTCTCGGTCTGCGCGTGGAGCGTCACTGTTCCAACGCGGAGATTCTCGCGCGCTATCTACTTGCGCACGATGGCGTGAAGCGCGTGTATTACCCGGGGCTCGTCGATCAGCCGAGCCACAACATCGCGCGCAGACAGATGACGCGTTTCGGCGCGATCGTTTCGTTCGAGCTCGACGCGACGCTCGAAGAGACGCGCGCGTTCACACGACGGCTGAATCTCTGGACGCTCGCCGAAAGCCTGGGCGGTCCGAAGAGTCTGTTCTGCCATCCCGCGACGATGACGCACGCGTCGGTCGAGCCCGAGGTGCGGCGCAGTGTCGGCATCAGCGACAGCTTGATTCGCTTGTCCGCGGGACTCGAAGACGTGCGCGATCTCATCGACGATCTCGAACAGGCGCTGCCGCGCGCGACAGCATTCACGTCACGCGAAGACGTCAGCGAATTTCAAGAGCAAGTCGCGTCGTAGGCGAGCCGTTCATCGCGAACCACGTCACTCGTTGCGCAACGCAGTCGAACTCGAGCTCGTATGAGCCCGGTGCGAGCGGCGGCAGTTGGAACTCCAACTCCGCCGTTTCGCCTGGCTGCATTCCATGTGCGGGCAACTGCGCCCAGTGATGATCGAACGACGCGAGCTCGCCGTTCGCGTAGAGATGCACGCCGAGGCAGACACCGCCGGGAGTGGTGGGTGAGGGCAACCATCTCGCTTTCCCAGTGTTGCGCAACATCGCGCGAATCGCGATCGGTTCGTTCGCGCGCGGTTCGTTGCGCAGCGTGATCTCGATCTCCGCGCGCAATGCATGCGCGCTGCGACTGTCGAGTTGTTCTTCGCCGGTTTTGCGCAACGTGAATAGACGCACGTTCTCGAGGAACTGTCGCATCCAGCGCGCGCTTTC
>JBQCJC010000579.1:0-25874 GCA_051953135.1 Thermoanaerobaculia bacterium
GTCATCACTATGGCGCGTATGACTGACGAGCAATATTGGCGCGCACTGGAGCGGATTTATCTGCGCGCGCCGACGAATGCCTACTACCAGCCTTCGATTCACATCGAACACGGTCAGTGCGAGATTCGCATCACCGTGCGCGCCGATTTTCATCATGCCGCGCACGCCGTCCACGGCTCCGTCTATTTCAAGATGATGGACGACGCCGGATTCTTCGCCGCGAACTCACTCGTGCGCGACGTCTTCGTCCTCACCTCCGACTACACCGTTCATCTCATGCGCCCCGTCGTTGAAGGCGTGATCACGGCCCGAGGAAAGGTCCTCAATGCCGCAGCGCGACAATTCATCGCCGAATCGCATCTCTATGACGAAGCCGATCGCCTCATCGCACACGGGGTCGGAACGTTCGTGCGCAGCAAACTCGATCTGACGAACGCGGACGGATACGCAGAATGAGCCTCTTCGCCCTCCTCGCACTGCTCGTCTTGTTCGTCGCCGCATCGCTCGAGATTGGCGGCGACGTCGCCATCGGCAAAGCGATTCAAACGAAATCCGTATGGCTTGCACTCGGCGGTGCCGCGCTGCTGATCGCATACGGCGCCATCGTCAACCTCTATAACGTGCTCCAGCAGCGCGAAGGGAAAGAGTTGGACTTCACGCGCATGCTCGGCGCCTACATCGCCTGCTTCGCCGTCACGAACATACTCATCGACGTGATGCGCGGCAAGGACGTGCCGAACGCGACCATCGCCGGCACGATCGTCATCGCCATCGGCGGCGCGATCATTCAGTGGGCGGGACCGCTGTTGAATCGCTGAGCCATTTCGGATCCGGGCGGGGTGCCGCTGCCGCGCTCGGACTTCTCCTGCTAAAGCACTGACCGGTACCGATGAACCAGCTGTACGTGCTCCCGGCGAAGCAATCAGCGCAGGCGGCCGTGCCGCCCCGGAATCGCCTTTGAGTTCCTCCCGTTATGAGAGCGCCGTCTCGACCGTCCGTCGAGCGCACCTCGACCGTAAGTCGAGCGCGCCTCGACCGTAACGTTTGTAAACAGTGCGCGTCCAAGTCGAGGCGAAGGAAAGCTTTCATGCCTGAATTCATCCTCAGAGTCGGAACGCCCGAAGGAGACGTCGTCGAGCGCCAGGTCACGGCCGCCACGATGCGCGCAGCGCAGGACGAGATGCGCCGTCAGGGACTGCACGTCTTCGAAGCAAAACGCGGCGCCATTCAGGCCTCTGACTTTCTGCCGAAATTCGGCAAAGTCATCTCCACCGAGCACTTTCTTCTCTTCAACCAGGAACTGCTCGCGCTCGTGCGCGCCGGCCTGCCGATCGTGCAGTCGTTCGACATCATGCTCGAGCGCCAGAAGAACCCTCGCTTCCGTGAGGTGTTGAGCGACATCAAAGAGAAGCTCACCAGCGGCGTGGCGCTCTCCGACGCATTTGCGTCCTACGGAAAGATGTTTCCGCCGATTTACTCGACGTCGCTGCGCGCGGGAGAACGCTCCGGCGATCTCGAAGGCGTGCTGCGACGCTTCCTGAAGTACCAGAAGATGATCGTCCAGTTGCGCAAGAAAGTTGTCGGCGCTCTGGTCTATCCGGCCGTGCTCGTATCGATGTCGGGCGCGATGATCTTCGTGATGCTCACGTTCGTCATCCCGAAGTTCGCCGAGTTCTTCGAAGGCTTCGGCGCGCAGCTCCCGTGGTTCACGGCGTTGATGATCAATCTCGCCACGGGCCTCCGCAAAAACTTCATCGTCTCGGGCATCGTGCTCGTCGTCGCGATCTTCCTGCTCAATCGCTGGATCAAGACCTCCGGACGATTGATGTGGGATCGATTCAAGTTGCGCATCCCGCTCGTCGGCGGCGTGCTGCATCGCTTCGCAATCATGCAGTTCACGCAGTCCCTCGGCACGCTGCTCTCCGGCGGCACGCCGATGGTGCCGGCCATCGAGATCGCCTCGCAGTCCGTCACCAATCAGCTCGTCTCGTCGAAGATCGCCGGCATCGTGCAGAACGTGCGCGAAGGTGAGCCCTTGTGGCGCTCGCTCGACAACACCGGCGTCATCAGCGATCTCGCGGTCGAGATGATCAAGGTCGGCGAATCCACGGGTGCCCTTACGGAAATGCTCGCCAATGTGAGCGAGTTCTACGACGAAGAAATCGAAGCAAGACTCTCCCGGCTGGTCGCCGCGATCGAGCCCATCATCCTCGTGTTCATGGGCATCGTGATCGCGGTGCTGCTCTACGCTTTCTATCTGCCACTGTTCCGGCTCTCGCAAGTGGGGTCGTCGCAGTAGCTCTGTTTTTATTGATCGACCATGGTCGCTGATCCGAACCGCACGCTCTACAAGAACGCCGATCCGAGCGGCGAGGCCGCACGTGCCCGCCGTCTGGCGGACCAGTACGGATTTCCGTTCGTCGATCTGGAGCACTTCCAGATCGATCACCAGCTCTTCCGCGACATTCCGCTCGACCTGATGATTCGCTATCAGTTCCTGCCGGAGCATCGCGAGAACGGGCGCATCGCGATCGTCGTCGGTGACCCGACGGACGTCCTCAAGCTCGACGAGCTCGAGTTACTCCTCGGCGCGTCGCTGGTGATCAAGGTCGCATCGCCCGCGGCCATTCGCGACAAACTGCAGAAATCCGAATCGACGCAGCGCGTGCTCGATGAAGCCACCGAAGGCTTCCGCATGCAGCTCGTCGCGGAGAATGACGACGGCGAAAAAACGCTGACGATCGACTCGATCACGCAGCAGGACTCGTCGCCGATCATCAAGCTCGTCGACTCGATCGTCTTCAACGCCATTCAGCGCCGCGCGTCGGACATTCACATCGAGACGCGCGACAACGAGGTCGTGGTCAAGTACCGCATCGACGGCGTGCTCTACGAAGCGCTCGAGCCGATCGACAAGCGCCATCACTCCACGATCATCAGCCGTATCAAGATCATGTCGGAGCTGGACATCGCCGAGAAGCGCGTGCCGCAGGACGGCCGCTTCAAGCTGCGCATCACCGGCCGCACGATCGACTTCCGCGTTTCCATCGTGCCGACCGCGCACGGCGAAGACTCGGTCATTCGTATTCTCGACAAGGAGTCGATGTCGAAGGAGTTCAAGAATCTCCGCCTCGACATCCTCGGCTTCGATCAGAACATGCTCGGCCGGTTCCGCAAGTTCATCAAGGAACCGTACGGCATGGTGCTGGTCACCGGCCCCACGGGATCCGGTAAGACGACGACGCTCTACGCGGCGCTCTCCGAGATCCAGTCGCCCGAAGACAAGATCATCACCATCGAAGATCCGGTCGAGTATCAGCTTCGCGGCATCACTCAGATTCCGGTCAACGAGAAGAAAGGCCTCACGTTCGCGCGCGGTCTTCGCTCGATTCTTCGTCACGACCCCGACAAGATCATGGTCGGTGAGATCCGCGACGAAGAGACCGCGCAGATCGCCGTACAGTCGGCGCTCACCGGCCACCTCGTGTTCACGACCGTGCACGCCAACAACGTCGTCGACGTTCTCGGCCGCTTCCTGAACATGAAGGTCGATCTCTACAACTTCGTCTCCGCACTCAACTGCGTGCTCGCGCAACGTCTCGTTCGCAAGATCTGCCAGTACTGCAAGCGCGAAGTGAAGTATGAAGACGCGACGCTGCGCGAGTCCGGACTCGATCCGGCGCAGTTCCGCGGCATCACGTTTTACGAAGGTGCGGGCTGTCTCGAATGCAACGGCACGGGCTTCCACGGCCGCGCCGCAATTTCGGAACTTCTCGACCTTTCGGATCGTATTCGAACCATGATTCTCGACCGTCGTCCTGCATCGGAGATCAAGAAAGCCGCGCATGAAGAAGGCATGACGTTCCTTCGCGAATCCGCGGTGCTCAAAGTCACGGAAGGACAGACGACGCTCCGCGAAATCAATAAGGTGACGTTCGTCGATTAGCGATGAAGAGGACGGGACGCGACTGAATGGCCAGATCTTTTCCACCGGACGTCGTCGTCCTCGATCATGACTCGCTGACGCACGCACGCTTCGGGCGCGGCAAAAGCAATCCGCGTATCGTCAACGCGAAAACGTATCGCCTCGCGGCCGACACCTTCGCGGACGGCGCCGTATCGCCGTCGCTCGCGAACGAAGCGGCGTTAGGCGAAACGCTGCGCCGCCTGCGCAACGAAACGGGCAAGTGGGATAAGGTCTCGCTGCTGCTGCCGGATTCGTGGTTTCGCATCAACATCCTCGATCTTCCCTCGCTCCCCGATCGCGAAGTCGAAGCACTCGACGTCGTGCGCTGGAGCCTGAAGCGCACGCTCCCGATTGCGCCGGAGCAGATGCGCGTCAACTACATCGTGCTCTCGCGTGCAACCGGTGGCGGCGCGCGCGTGCTCGTGCTGAGCGCGCTCGATGCGTCGCTCGCCGCGATCGAGAAGCAGTTCAACGCGAACGGCTTCGACATCGTGCTGATCGAGCCCCTCGGCCTGAACATCTGGAACGCCATCACAGTGCGTGAAGGCGAGACGTCGGCCGATCGTCTCTTCATCTATTTGCGCAACACTGATTTCACGACCGCCGTGTTTCGCGGCGCGCAGCCGCTGTTCATCCGCTCGCGCAATCTCAGCGGCGACCGCACCATCGATCAGGAGATTCGCCTCTCGGCGAGTTATCTTCGCGACTCGCTGAACGTCGAGACGTTCGCGAACTGCTACATCGCCGGTGAAAGCGCGTCCGCAATTCAGGCGACCGTCGCGGAAGAGTTCCAGTCGCAGGTGCGTCCGATCGCGCTGCGCGATTACGTCGAGGAGATTCCGTCGGGCGTTTACGGCCTCGACGCGGAGCTCACCGCCTGCTCAGGAGTGTTCACCGGGTGAAGCCGATTCATCTCAACCTCGCATCGCGTCCCTATCGGGACTACCGCCCGGTCTATGCCGTGGTCGTGGCCATGTCGCTGCTCGCGGCATGCCTGATGCTCAACAACGTCGACACGTACTTTCGCTACATTCGCGAAACGCAGTCGACGCGCACGAAGATCGAGACCGTCGAACCGCAGGCGCGCACGGAGCGCGAGCGCGCCGAGATCGCGCAGCGCCGCATCAAAGGTCTCGACCTCGCGCGTCTCGATCGTCAGACGCGCTTCATCAACGCGAAGCTCGCGGAGCGCGCGTTCTCGTGGAGCGCATTGCTAGACGAGCTCGAGTCGGTCGTCGCGGATGATGTGCGTCTCGTTTCCGTCGCACCGTCGTTCGGCGACAACGGCATCAATCTCAACATGATGTTCCAGTCGAAGAGCAGCGACGGCATGCTCACCACGATCCGTCGCATGCAGAACGATCCGCAATTCGCCGATCCGTTTCCGACCGTCGAATCGCAGATCGAAGGCGGCTATCAGTTCCAGCTCACGGCGCGGTATCTCCCGCCTTCGCTCGAACATAACGCGTCCGATGCTGTCGTTCGCACGTCGACCACCACGACGGAGGCGACGCGATGATCTGGCGCGAGAAGCAATGGCTCCTCATCGTGCTCGCGATTCTTCTCATCGCGAACACGGTCTTCTTCTTCACGTATCGCGTGCAGTACCAGAGCCGTCTCGATGCGCTCGACGAGCGTCTCGCACAGGCGCAGGGACAGCTCGATGAAGCAAAGCGCGCGCGTGCATCCGCGGAGCAGACGCTCAAAGGATTTCACTCGGTCGAGAAAGATGTCGCCGTCGTGTACGACGAATACTGGTCGACCGAGGGCAAGCGTCTCACCGAAATGATCGCGGAAGTGAAGCGTCTCGCCACCGCGAGCAATCTCATTCCGCAGTCGTACAGCTTCGATCGCCGCGTGGCCGTTGGTGCGAACCAGCAGCAGCGCACGAAAGGCGAAGTCGGCGCGGTCGAAGTGGGCGTGAGTTTCGTCGTCCTCGGCACGTACGAACAGACGCGCCGTCTCATCAACCTGCTCGAGCTTTCGAATCAGTTCGTGATCATCGATCAGATCTCGCTCGCGCAGGCAGACGGCGAACGACTCTCGCTCAACCTCCACATCAAGACGATTTTCCGCGAAGGCGCGCCGCAGACGCCGCCGAAGAACCGGCTGTGATGAATTCGAAGAACTGGAAATCCTGGACCCTCATCGGGCTGCTGGTCGTGCTAGCCGCGTACGCGATCTACACGTTCGCCGCGCCGGACAAACCATCCGAGGCTGAGGCAATTGCGGCGGCGCCGGTGCGTACCGCGCGCGGACGCGTCGCGCCCGCGGGCGTCGAGCCGGTTCATCTCGAGTTGCTCGAAGCGGAGAGCGGCAGCTACAACAGCGATCGCAATCTGTTCGCGTACAAAGAGCCGCCGCCTCCTCCCCCGCCGCCACCACCGCCGCCTCCCGCACCGCCGCCCGATCAGGACAAAGACGGCGTGCCGGACTTCCGCGACAACTGCGTCTCGGTCCCGAACCCCGATCAGCGCGACATCGACGCGGACGGCATCGGCACCGCGTGCGAAACGGACTCGGAGATTCCACCTCCGCCTCCGCCTCCCACGCCGCCGGCATTCACATACAAATTCATCGGCACGTTCGGCCGCCCGCAGAGCCCGATCGCAACCTTCGCGCGCGAAGGAGAGATCGTCAATGCGAAGGTGGGTGACGTGATCGAAGGGAAGTTCATACTGCGCCGCATCGGCATCGAGTCGGCCGAGATCGGCTTCGTCGGCTTCCCGAACGACGTCACGCAACGCGTTCCTCTCGGCCAGTGACGTTTCGTCAAGCCGAGCGTCACAACGTCAGGATCTCAGGAACTGAAGAAATGAATCGATTGAAGACAATTACCGTAACGGCGCTCACCGCCCTGCTTCTCTCCTCGTGCGCGAGCTACAGCGCGTACCAGAAGGCGAAGTCGGCAGAGACCCAAAAGAACTGGGACGTCGCGGTCATGCAGTACGAGAAAGCTGTCGAGATCGATCCCGACAATCGCGCCTACAAGCTCGGACTCGATCGCGCACGCCGCGAGGCTTCGCGCGCACACTTCGAGAAAGCGAAGTCGATGGTTGCGGCGTCGAAAGACGCGACCGGCGTCGATCAGTTCCGCCTCGCACAGCTCGCGCAGACCGAGTTGCAGATCGTGGTGAAGCTCGATCCGACGAATCAGTTCGCCGCCGTCGAGCTCGCGAAAGTCACGCAGACGTTGATCGACTTTCAGCGCGCCGCCGCGGAGAAAGTCTCCATCGATGAAGTGAAGAAGCGCGCGCAGTCCGCGATCACCAAAGCGCAGCCGCCGCAGCTCAATCCCGCATCGAACGAGCCGATCTCGCTCACGTTCTCGCGCGACACTCCGGTCAAAGACATCTATCGCGCCCTCGGCAATGCATTCGGCATCAACGTCCTCTTCGATCAGGCCGTGAAGGATGACCGCATCACCATCGAGCTTCGCGACGTCACCGCGCAGGCCGCGCTCGAACGCGTCATGCAGGCCGCGAATCACTTCTACAAAGTCCTCGACGAGAAGACGATCATCGTCATCCCCGACAACCCGCAGGCTCGCCGCGATTACGAAGACCTCGTGATCCGCACGTTCTATCTGTCGAACGGCGACGCGGAGCAGGTCACGAATGTCGTGCGCACGATGATCGAAGCGCGCAACGTCTTCCCGCTCAAAGCACTCAACGCGATCACCATCCGCGATACGGCCGACAAGGTTCGCATCGCCGAGAAGATCATCGAAGCGAACGACAAGGCGAAAGCCGAAGTCGTCGTGCAGGTCGAGCTCGTGCAGCTCGATCTCAACCGCATCCGCGAGATCGGTCTCGCCATCAGCGGCTTCCCGAATGGCGACTCGATCAGCAACTCCGCGACCGCCGTTCCGAACGTCGTCGGCCCCGACGGCAAGCTCGTTCCGTTCACCGGCGGCACGCTCAACGACATCGCGAAAGCGATCGGCAGCTTCAATCAGCTTCGCGCAAACACGACGTTCACGATTCCCACGGCGACGTACTCGCTGATGAAGACGCTCGGCAACAGCGAGCTGCTCGCGAATCCGGAGCTGCGCATTTCCGAAGGTGAAAAAGCGACGCTGCACATCGGTCAGCGCATCCCGGTTCCCGTCACGACCATCTCCGGCTACAACCCCGGCACCACCGCGAGCAACGGCGCGAACCTCACGGTTCCGTACACGTCGTTCCAGTACCAGGACGTCGGCATCAAGGTCGCGATGGAGCCGCGCGTGCACCACAACCGCGAAGTCACGCTGAAGCTCACGGTCGAAGTCTCGAACCAGGGCGCATCGGTGAAGTTCGCGGGACAGGAACAGCCCACGTTCGCGACGCGCACGATCGAGTCGACGATCCGTCTCAAGGACGGCGAGACGAATTTCCTCGCCGGTCTCATTCAGTCGAACAAAATCAAGTCGGCGACGAAGACTCCGATCCTCGGCGATCTGCCGTTCATCGGCCGTCTCTTCACGAACGAGCACAACGAAGAGCAGCGCACGGATCTCGTGCTCACGATGACGCCGCACATCATTCGCATCCCGGACATCACCGAGGAAGATCTCGCGCCGATGTGGGTCGGAACGGGCAACAACCTCACGTTCCGCGGAGTCTCGCCGCGCATCGAATCGCAGGCCGGCGTTGATCCGTTCATCCCGCCGTCGAACGGTCAGTTCGAAGAGCTCGCCGATGGTGAGCCCGGCAACTACATTCAGCGTCCGCGTCCGGAAGACGCAGCACCGGTTGCTGCGCCGCCTCCGGGTCAGGGCAGCGCGCCGTCGAATCCGTTCGCGCGTCCCGATCAGCCGCAGCCGCAGAATCCGCCGTCGACGAACAATCCGCCGATCGATCAGGACAGCGCACTGAATCTCTCGAAGTCGAGCGATGCCGTGATGGCTTCGGCATCGACGACGAGCAGCACATCCTCCGCATCGAAACTCAAAACCGCGGCCACCGCGGCGATGAACGACACCGACGTCGCATCGCTGCGACTCTCGCCGCGCATCGCACCGCAGCCGACGAACATTCAGCTCGGCCCCGGCGAGACGAAGTTGTGGAACATCGTCGGAATGGATCTCGACGGATTGCAGGCCAATACGCTCGAGTTCCACTACGACCCGCGGGCGATGGACATCACCGACACGACGCTCGGTTCCGCATTTGCGATCGACGCGGCGAAACCGCCGGTGGTGCAGGTCGATCGCAACAACGGCACGATCGTCGTCAAGTCCGCTGACGGATCGCCGCTGCAGTTCATCAGCGGCGGCACCGTGCTCACGCTGCGCGTGCACGGCGGCTTGGCCGGCGAAACCTATCTCGTCATGCAGAACCCCGATCTTCGCAACCACAACGGCGTCGGCATCATGGCCGCGATCGGTGGCGGTCGCGCGATCGTCAACTAGTTTACGTTTACTCGGATCCCAATCATGCGACGCGTTCAGAAGGGCTTCACGATTGCCGAGTTGATCACCGTGGTGGCGATCATCGGCATCCTCGCGGCGGTAGCAATGCCGGTGGCGCGCTTCAGTCTTCGTCGACAGAAAGAGATCGAGTTGCGCGATCGTCTTCGCAGAATCACCGAGGCGGTCGATCGCTATCACGACCTCATGACCATGGGCCAGCTCGGCCAGGGCAATCAGGTGCCGGGACAGAACGGACAGATTCCGACCTTGCGTCCCGCGCAAATGCAGGCCCTCGGATCCGACGGCTATCCAAAAGATCTCGAAGAATTGCTGAAGGGCGTGAAGATCTCCGACGGCCGCACGATTCGTCTGATCCGCGAGCGCGATCTCATCGATCCGATGACCGGCCGCAAGGAGTGGATCGTGCTCTCGACGAAAGATGACCCCGACAGCGTGATGTCGAACACGTGCGAAGTCGGCGGAAGCTGTTCGGCCGATCACGTGTTCGAAGTGCACTCCACTTCGACCGCACTCTCGCTCGACGGCAAGACGCACTACAACGAATGGTGAGCCACGCAATGCAGACAAACACTTCTTCTCGTGACCGCCTGAAACGTGGCTTCACGCTCGTCGAGCTCCTCGTCGTCGTCACGATCATCGGCATCCTCGCCGGCATCGCGCTGGTGAACGTACGTTTCGCACAGCGGAAAGCGGCCGAAGCAGCGCTGAAAGACAACCTCTTTCAGATGCGCAAAGCCATCGACAATTTCTACGCGGACAAGCAGCGCTATCCGAGCGATCTCAACGAGCTCGTGCCGGGCTACCTGCGAAAACTTCCTCCTGACCCGATCACGAAGCAAACCGATTGGGAAACGGTGATGGATGATCCGATGAGTCTCGACGGCGAAATGTCTGCGAGCACTGATCCCGAAGAGATGTCCCAGCCGGGCGTGATCGACGTGAAGAGCAAAGCCCCAGGCTCGACTCTCGACAACGTGCCGTATGCGGATCTCTGAGTTTGGTAGTCAGGAGTCGGTAGTCGGTAGTCAGGAGACCACCGCTCAGCAACACGTGTGCTCCGAACCCCCAACAACCGACAACCAACAACCGTCAACCGAATCCGGCTTCACCCTCGCCGCACTGATCGTCATTCTCACGATCATCGCGCTCATCATCGCGTACACGGTGCCGGATCAGTGGTCGCTCATCATGAAGCGTGAGCGCGATCGGCAGACGGTCTTCCTCATGAAGCAGTACGCGCGCGGGATCATGAACTGGGAGACGAAGAATCGCGGATTGCCGGTCAGCCTCGAACAACTGCAGGAAGCGCGCGATCCGCGCATGATTCGCGGCAACGGCAAGTGGGCGTGTCCGATCACCGGTAAGGACGATGATTGGATTCTCGTCCCGCCGAATGCGATCACTCCCGACGGACAAGTGATGCCGACGAACGTTGGCAACAATCCCGTGTTCGGCGGCAACAACAACAACAACTCGTCGGGCTCGAAGAAGGACAAAGACAAGAAGGACATGTCCGACAAGATCGGCGTCGGCGATCCGAGTGGCGGCGCTGGCTCGCAGATCGGGCAGACGGGCAAGCTGAATCCTGATGCCTCGCCGGCGGACTACGTCGGTCCCTTCGTCGCGGTGCGTCCGAATGCCACCGGCAAGAGCTACATCACGCTGAATGGCGCCGAGGATTATGGCGAGTGGGTGTACTCGCTGCAGGATCTGAAAAACGAGATCGCGATGCAGCAGGCCGCGTTGCAGTCTCGATAACGGTGGAGCGGCGGGGCTCTCAGCCCGCCGATTTCTCTGGTATCCGGCGGGCTGAGCGCCCGCCGCTCCACTACAATCGCCGCCGCGCATGAGCCGTTCCGTCGACATTCAGAAAACCACTCTGCCCTCCGGCCTCACCGTTCTCGTCGAAACCCTTCCGTACGTTCGCTCTGTTGCGCTCGGGTACTACCTGCGCAGCGGATCGGCGGTCGAGTCCGAAGAGCACGGCGGCGCGTCGCACTTCCTCGAGCATCTCGTGTTCAAAGGCACGAAGAAGCGCACCACCGCCGAGATCGCACAGGTCATCGACATCCTCGGCGGCGACGTCGACGCGTTCACCGGCAAGGAGTACACCTCGTTCTACGCGCACGTGCTCGACGAACAGGTGCCCACCGCGCTCGAACTGCTCACCGAGATCGTCACTTCACCGCGCTTCACCGACGACGACGTTGAGATGGAGCGCGGCGTGATCCTCGAAGAAATCAAGATGGTCGAGGACACGCCCGACGATCTCGTGCACGAGATTTTCGTCACCGCGTTCTGGCCCGATCATCCGCTCGGCCGGCCGATTCTCGGCACCGAGGAAACGATCACGCGCCTGCAGCGCGCAAAAATCATCGAGCACTACGAAGAAACGTTTCAGCCCTCGAACGTGATCTTCGCCGCATCGGGCAACGTGAAGCTCGAAGACGTGCTCCCGTTTCTCGAACAGCATTTCCCGCCCGTCGCACGCGAGCCGTTTCGCCGCGAGTGGTCGATCCCCACACCAAAACAGCACGTGATCGTGCGACGCAAGAAGGAGCTCGAGCAGGTGCATCTCTGTCTCGGCTCGCGCGGCTTCCCGCAGCAACTCGATGAACGTTACGCCGCGGCGCTCCTCAACGCGGTGCTCGGCGGCGGCATGTCCTCGCGACTCTTCCAGCGCATTCGCGAACAGGAAGGTCTCGTCTACAGCATCGCGTCGTTTCACACCGGTTATCTCAACGGCGGATATCAGGCCGTTTACGCCGCATGCATGCCGAAGAATCTGCGACGCGTGCTCGATTCAACGCTCGAAGAGTTGCGCAAAATCAAGAAGGACGGCGCAACGGCAGCGGAGCTCGCCGCGGCGAAGCTGCATCTCAAGGGATCGATTCTGCTGTCGCTCGAATCGACGACGAGTCGCATGTCCGGCATCGCGCGGCAGGAGTATTACTTCGGCCAGCAGTTCTCGCCCGACGAGATCATTCAACACATCGATGCGGTGACGCTCGAAGACATCTACAGCGTTGCGCAGACGATCATCGACGGCGATTCGCTTTCGATGACGCTCCTCGGCAACATGAAAGATCCGGGCATCACCACCGAGTTTCTGCGGCAGTCGGTTTAGAGCCGAATCAAATTCGGCTCTTCTTTTTCACCGAGCTCGCGGCGTGTGCCTGCGCGAGCAAATCCGCGACGACCTTCCAATCGAGTCCGCGATCGATGCGGATCCCGATCCATCCCTTCACGCCGACGTACGGCGGCTTGAAGAAGAATTTCGGATCGCCCTCGACGAGCGATTCCTGCGCACCGGGAAACGCGTTGCACCAGATCGCGACGTGCTCGCTGCCGTGATGATGGTTGTCGATCATCGCGAAGAGTTTTTTCTTCACGAAGAATGCGGGCTCACCGTGCGAGAGCTTTTCACTCGCATCAGGTAGCGCGAGCGCGATGTCGCGCACGCGCTGAATCAACGCCGCGACATTCATTTGACGCCGACGAGCTCCACCGCGAACACGAGTGTCGCGTTCGGCGGAATCACACCGCCGGCACCGCGCGCACCGTAGCCAAGCTCCGCGGGAATGACGAGCGTGCGCTTCTCCCCGATCTTCATCGCGCCGACGCCTTCGTCCCAGCCTTTGATCACGCGTCCGGTTCCAACCGGAAACTCGAGCGGTGCTCCGCGATCGCGCGAGCTGTCGAACTTCGTGTCGTTCGTGAGCCAGCCGGTGTAGTGCACGCGCACGATCTGTCCGGTCTTCACACCATCACCCGTTCCGGGCTGATCGATCGAATACTGCAGTCCCGATGACGTCGTTTCGAGATTCGTGGGAATCGAAAATGTATCCATGACGCGCGATTCTAGTGTCGACCGATGAGTTTTCGGAGCTCGCACCGTCTAAGGAACCAAAGGAGAATGAAATGCCCACGACCACGACGACTCCATATCTGTTTTTCAAAGGCGATTGCGCCGATGCGATGAAGTTTTACGAGAAGGCGCTGAACGGCAAGCTCGAGCTGATCCGATTCGCCGACACGCCGGGCGGCTCGCCGAACGACATGCCGCCGGACGGGATCATGCACGCGTATCTCACGTTCGACGGCGGCGCACTCATGGCCTCGGACGACATGACGCCGAGCTACAAACCGATGGCCGGCTTCTACGTCGCCGTGTCGTACCCAACGGTCGACGAAGCGACCCGCACGTACGAAGCGCTCTCCAACGGCGCAAAAAACATCGTCATGCCCCTCGGCAAAACATTCTGGTCCGAAGCCTTCAGCATGTTCGTCGATCGATACGGCACGCCGTGGATGATCTCGCAGGCGAGCGAACGACCGGAGTCGTAAACGTCATAATGTGGCGGGCCTGACCGCCCGCCGCATCGATTCCCGCCACAAATCGCCGCGGGTCGGGTCCATTGATCAACGATGGCTGACGATCCGAAGCGCCTCGACCGTCTCGTTGAATATCTGTCGACCGTGATCCGCCGGCTCATGAAGCACGGACACGACCGCGAAGATGCAGAAGACCTCGCGCACGATGCGTACATCGAAACGTCGAAACGTCTGGACACGATCGCGGACGGAGGCGAGCTCGGGTACCTCTGGATGACGGCGAAGAACCGAGGCATCAACCAGCAAACGCGCACGCGGACGGGCGAGGAACTCGATGGCGAAACTCTGCGCGACAAGGCACGGTCGCCCGAGGCCGAGGCAATTCGGGAGCAGGAACTCGCGCGATTTCATGAGCAATTTCGCGCAGCGTTCGCGCAGCTTCCTCCGGAAATGCAGCAAGTTCTCGTGCTCCGCAAGCGCGGAATGAGTTTCAAGGAAGTCCAGAAGTGTCTCGGCCTGACACCCGATACCGCGCGCACACGCGCGTCTCGGGGAATGGATTTGCTGCGCAAGCGGCTCGAGATGCCACACGGTCTGGACTGGGCGGATATCGCGGAAGGACTCGACGATGATCACGAAGACTGATTGGGACGACGCACTCGAAGCGTGGGCCGCCGACGAACGCACGCGCCTCGGCGGCTCTCCAACCGAAAGCGAAATTCGCGCGTACCTGAACGGCGAGCTCAGTGCGAACGATGCCGCGCGCGTTCGCGCACTGATGGTCTACGACCCTGCACTCAACGCGCGACTGCGTCCGCCGAAATCACCGCGCGTAATGTGGCTTCGTTTCGCCGCGACGTTCGCCGCGGGCGCGATCATCGGCATCCTGCCGTTCCTGATGCGCATGCAGCCCGCGACACTCGCGGCCAGATACGAATTCGCCGTCGAGCACACGCGAGGGAACTCGCCGACACACACGTACCTCGTCGAAGGCAAAGACTCGTACGTCCTCATCGCGCATGTCGATGACGCGGACGACAAGTTGTATCGCGTCCAGCTCGTGCGCGACGCGGATACGAAAGTCTTATTCGATGACAGCGCGCAGCCCGACAAAGGCGGTGCATTCGTCATCAACGTCGACGGACGCAAGCTCTCGCGCGGCGACTATCGAATCGACATTTCGGAAAACGGCAGCACCGTGCAGAGCTACACGTTTTCCGTCGTGCGCAAACAGGCGGCGAACTAACCCTTCGCCGCCTCTTCCAACTTCGCGATGTCGAGTTTCTTCATCTGCAGCAGCGCGCCCATGACGCGATTCGATTGCTCCGGATCCTTGCCGATCAGCGCATCGAGATTCGACGGGACGACCTGCCAGCGCAGTCCGTACTTATCCTTGAGCCAGCCGCATTCGATCGGCGCACCGCCGTCCGCGGTGAGCGAATCCCAGTAGTGATCGATCTCCTGCTGCGAGTCGCACGCGATCACGAACGAGATCGCTTCATCGAACTGATACAGCGGACCGCCGTTGAGCGCGGTGAACTGCTGGCCGTTCAGATCGAACTGCACCGTCATCGCCGTACCTTTCGGCATCGGACCGTGCTCGCCGTAGCGCGTCGTGCGCAGCACTCGCGAGTTCGGAAAAATCGAGACGTAGTAATTCGCGGCCTCTTCGGCCTGCTTGTCGAACCAGAGAAACGGCGTGATTTTCTGCATCCGCAGATGCTATCCAAAGATCACGCCGTAAGCTGCTGGCGAATGCCGAGCTGGTCGAACACGACGCGATGCTCGCTGATGCGTCCGTTGTGAAACGTGAGAATGTCGATCACCTCGAATGACACCGGACGCTCAGTCGCGGCGATGCCCATGAACTCGCCGCGATGTGTCCCTTCGAACACCTTGCGCGTCACGACCTTCTCCTCTTCCGCGATCTGCTCGTGAATCGACACATGCAGATCGGGAAAGACGCTGCGCAAATATCCGAACAACCACTTCACACCATCGCGCGTCGGCGGCACGCCGGGGAACGGCGTGTGATCGACGAAATCGTCGGCGAGCAACTCATCGACGACGTCGAGATTCCCTTTCGTTTGCGCTTCTTCCACCAGACGGCGCACCGCCGCCTTCTTCACCTCGAGTGCAGACATGACCGGCCTCCCTCACGCAGATCTACGCGCGAGGGAAGCCGATGGATGTCTGGTAGCCACCATTGCTGCGATGACCGCACCCGACGAAGCGGCCGTACGTGCCATAGCGAAGCATCCAGCGCTGGCGGCCGTGCCGCCTTACTGAGATGCGGTCTGTGAACTGCCGCGCGTATCGAGGAACTCGACCTGCACGCCCGGCGTGATGCGCTTCGCCACTTCACGCGCGTCCCAGTTGGCGAGTCGCACACAACCGTGCGACGACGCGTAACCGATCGACTCCGGATCGCTCGTGCCGTGAATGCCGAAGTGCGGTTTGCTCAGCGCGATCCACACGACACCCACGGGCGAATTCGGTCCTGGATTCAGATTCGCTTCGGGATCGGTATCCGGCACTTCGTGAAACAGCGTCGGCTGATAGTGAAAATGCGGATTCTCAACGACGCTCTTCACCTGCGTCGTTTCATTCGGCGACGGGTCGTACTGCGATCCCAGCGTCGTCGGCGCGTGGAAAATCAAATTGCCGCTCGCATCGAATGCGTTGAACGTATTGCCGCGAATCGACACCACGACGCGCGCGATGTCCGCCGACGATCCCTCACGCTGCGCACGCACGTTCGGCGTCCACAGCTTCGCGCCCGCTTCGAGCGATGAGAACTCCACATCCGGATTCAGCTTCTCGAGAAACTCCTGCGTCGTGTGAAACCGCTCCGCCAGTTTTTCGAGCTTCGATTCGTAGCAGAGACAATCGAGCTTCTGCTTCTCGTACACGTCTTCCGGAATCGTGACGAACGGACCTTTCACATCCTCGGCCGTGAGCGTTGCTTCGACGAGCGCAGGCGCGCTGTTCGTCGCTGCCGCGAGCGAGCGGAACGTCGCTTCATCGAGTGCGCCTGGTTCCGCCGCGTTGATGCCGCGCGAGCGCTGATACCACCACAGCGCGATCGCGGTGTTGCGTCCCCAGCGTCCATCGAGCGCGCCGACGGAGAAGTCGAGACGATCGAGATACACCTGCGTCTTCAACACGGACGGACCGGAGACATCGCCTTTCAGCGGCACCGACACCGGCGCGTTGTTGATCGCATCGGGCGTCATGCCTTTGAACGATTCCTTCGCGTTCTGCACGAACTTCACATTCACGTTCGCGTTCTGCTGTGCCTTCGCCTGCATCGCCTGCGCGTTGCGAATGCTTTCGAGATTGCGCCAGTCTTCGTTGAATCGTTCCTTCTCGCGCGCGGACGGATCGTCCTTGCCGTTCATCGGCACCGCGACGTCGATCGCGTCCTGCACTTTTTCTTTCACATTGGTCGCGGTCTGCTTCACGCTTTCCTTCGTCTCATTCGCTTTCTCTTTCGAGCACGCGGAGGCGACGAGAGTGATGGCGAGCAACGTCGCGAGCACCGGGTTTTTCGTCTTCATGAGGCTGATAAAAGCAAAGGCGTTGCCGAGGTACACTCGCGGCGCGTGATTACGTACCTCAAAGTTCGCAATCTTGCGATCGTCGAAGAGCTCGCCATCGAGCCCGGAACCGGACTCAACGTGCTGACCGGCGAGACCGGCGCGGGCAAATCGCTGCTCATCGATTCGCTCGAGTTCCTGCGCGGCGCACGCGGCTCGACCGAAATGATTCGCGCGGGCAGCGACAAGATGACGGCCGAGGCTGTCTTTCAATTGCCGAAAAATTTGCGGCGCCAGCTCGATGACCTCGGCATCGACATCGAAGTGCAGGGCGGTGCAATCGAGTTGATCGTCAAGCGCGAGATCATCGCCGGCGGCCGCGCGCGCGTGCTCATCAACGGTTCGCCGTTCGCCGTGCGCGAGCTTGGTTCCGCGATGGACGCGGTGCTCGAGATTCACGGACAACATGAATCGCATCAGCGCGTCGCGGGACAAAGCTATCGTGAGCTCGTCGATGACTACGGCGATCACGAAGCGCTCGTCGACACGGTGCGCACGTCGTACGACGAATGGCGCGTCGCTGCCGATCAGTTGCGCGAGATGAGCGAAGCGCAGCGCGATCGCGCATTGCGTCTCGATCTGCTGATGTACCAGCTCGATGAAATCTCCGCCGCGAAACTCGACCCTGCGGAAGAAGAATCATTGCGCGGCGAGCGCGCGATTCTCAGCCACGCGCGCGAGATGATCGAAGCAACATCGGGCGCGTACCAGCTCATCGACGAAGACGAGAGCTCCGCGATCGCACAACTCGGACGCGCGTTGCACCTGCTGCAGCCGCTCGCGAAGCAGATCGATGATGTGCGTCAGATCGCGGACGATTTGCAGGATGTGCTCTACCGCACGCAGGAACTCGGCCGCACCCTCGGCACTCTCAGCGAGACCGTGCGACTCGATCCCGCGCGTCTCGAACAGATTGAAGATCGTCTCGTCACGATCGAACGTCTGAACAAAAAGTACGGCGGCTCCATCGAATCCGTTCTCGATCACCTCGGCCGCATTCAGGACGAATACGAACGCCTCGTCGACTATGAGTCGAGCGTCGACAAATTGCAGCAGGCCGAATCGGCGCGATTGCTCGCATATCGCAAAGCAGCCGAAAAACTCACGGCCGCGCGAAGGAAGGCCGCGAAAGGATTCGAGCAGGCCATTCAGAAAGAGCTCAACGATCTCGCGATGGAACGCACTATCGTGCGCGTCGACATCGGCGAGAAAGATCCAGGCCCCGACGGTGTCGATCGCATCGACATTCTCATCGCGCCGAATCGCGGTGAAGAGCCGAAGCCGATGCAACGCATCGCATCCGGCGGCGAGCTTTCGCGCATTCAACTCGCCATCGCCGCGGCGCTGTTTAAGTCTTCGAATCGCGCCGCCGCGGCGACACTCGTGTTCGACGAGATCGACGCGGGCATCGGCGGCCGCGTCGCGGAAGTCGTCGGCCGAAAATTGCAGGAGCTCGCGGCGCGCAATCAGGTCATCTGCGTCACGCACCTGCCGCAGATCGCCGCATTCGGCAACACGCACTTCTACGTTTGGAAAGAAGATGTGAAAGGCCACACCCGCGCGCGCATTCGCCGATTGGACGAAGAAGACGAACGCGTGCAGGAAGTGGCGCGCATGTTAGGCGGCGAATCGATCTCCGCGTCCGCGATTGCGCACGCGAAAGAGTTGATCGGAGCCGCGAGCGCGAAGAAAACGGCAACGCGCTGAGCGCTACCGTTTCGGCTCGTACCTCAGCACGACAGCGCCGGAGCGAAACTCCAGCCGATCCACAAGCTTCAACTCGAGAGGCTTCGACAGCCCCGCGAACAACGCCGGCCCGTGTCCCACGATCCGCGGGTGGACGACGATCTCGTATTCATCAATCAGCCCCAGCTCGGCCAGCGCCCGCGGGAGCATCACGCCGCCCGTGAACAGACCTCTTCCCGGCTGCTGCTTGAGCCGTTGAACGGCCTCGCGCAAATCTCCGCGCACGAGCTCCGCGTTCCAATCGACGTGTTCCAGTTTGCTCGACACGACGTACTTCTTCGCCGCGTCGATCGTTCGCGCGAAGGGATTCGTCCACTCGGGCAGCTCCTCCGTTCGCGTCGATAAACGAAAGGCTTCCTCCATCATTTGGTACGTCACCCGGCCAAACAGCAGGGCGTCGGCTCGCTGGATGTTTTCGATCGCGTGACGATGCAGTTCTTCATCCGCGATGCCCTCGCGATGATCGCAGCATCCGTCCAACGTCACGTTGATGGAGTACCTGAGTGGTTGCATTTACGCCTAACCTCCGTTCCCTGTCAGCACTTCGAGCTTCTCCACGTTGATCGTCGTGCCCTGCATGCAGATCGACGCTTGCGCGATCGTGCCGGTGACGCGCACGCGCTGTCCCTCCGCGGGCGGATTTGCAGGACGTCCGATCGTGTAGAGCGTTCCGTCGTCGCCGCGCAGCGCGAGGCATTCGACGCCTTCGCCGGTGATGCGGCCGGTGACGACGATCTTTCCATCGCTCGCTGCTTTCTGTGCAGCACATGCGACGACGATGAACGTCAGCACAAGGACAAGGAGCTTCTTCATGATGCGCATAGTACGCTGCGCGCGTCATGCCGATCCTCTGGCACATCACGGACGCGCCGACGTCCACGCAGCTCACGGAAATCGCGCAGCTCCTTCGCGACGGCAAGGTCGCGCTGCTGCCGACGGACACGATCTACGGACTGCACGCGCTCGCGCGCGACGAACGCGCGGTCGCACGCATCGCGGAGTTGAAAGGTCGCGATGAGACGAAACCGTTCATCGTCCTCGCATCCGGAATTGCGGAACTGCCCGACCTCGGCATCTCCGCCGATCCGCAACTCCTCACCGCACTCGATTCCATCTGGCCTGCTCCCCTCACCGCCATCCTTCCGCTGAGCCATCCCATCGCCGCCAGTCGCGGTGCGGCATCGATTGCGGTGCGCGTTCCCGCGCTCGAATGGTTGCGTTTGCTGATCGAAAAGACGGGTCCGCTGGTTTCGACGAGCGCGAATCGGAGCGGCGAGAAGCCGATCGAACGTCCCGCCGATCTCGCACGCGCGTTGCACGAACAGCTCGATGCAGTCGTCGACGGAGGCCTGCGCCGATCCCAACCTTCAGCGATTCTGGACCTTACAACCGCTGAGCCGCGGTTCATCCGAGAGGGTGAAGAATCGTTTACACAGAAAGTGTGGAAAACGCTGCGGAAATCGCTGTGAAAAACGCGGCAACCCGCAAAAAATCGCGGCTTTCGAGCGCTTTGCACACCACCTTATGCAAAAACAGACAAGTCATTCCAATTCAGCCATTTAGCTAAATCGCATCTCATCCGTACGATTTACGATTTCCCTCTTGACAAAGCTGTTGGCTCTGCCCTAGTCGGGATTCCCGCCAATCTGCGCAAAGAACGAGTTGTTCACAGGAACTTGACGTTGACGCGGGCCGGTTTGGAGCCTAGTTTATGCGCGAACAGCATAGAAAAACGGCCATGATCACTCCGGTTCGGCGCGCCCTCGCTCTCGCCTTCCTGCTGCTTTTCGCCGGAAACTTTGTCCTCGCGGCCACGCCGGAACTGCCGGTCGGCGATGTGATCGTCGGTGCCGCGCCGCGCGACCGGTGGCAACCATCGATCGGCGAGAACGGACGCGAGTTGTTCGCGGTGTGGACCGACTCGCGCGCCGGGATGTATCGCGTCTTCGGCACGCGCGTCGACGAGCACGGCAGCGTGCTCGACCAGACGGGGATCCCGATTTCCGGAGAGTTGTTTTCTCCGGCCTTCGAGCCACGCGTCGTATGGAACGGTTCCTTCTGGATGGCCTTCTGGACCGCCAGCATTGCGGGTCCCGAGCACTGGGCCGTCGCCGCCGCGCGCATCGATCGCGATGGTCATCTCGCGGGCGCGCCGTATTTTCTCGCCACCGGAAGCGGCGATCAGGGACAAACCGTCGCAAGCAACGGCAATGTGACGGTCGTCGCGATCACCGATACGAATGGTGTCGCTGCGCAGGCACTGATCCTCGATCGCGACGGCAATCTCGTTCGCAAGGTCTCGCTCCCGACGGCGTCAGCCGGTCTCACGAACCCTGCCGTCGCAACCGATGGCAACGACTTCGTCATCGCGTGGCAGGCGTTCGTCGGAACGCAGCCCGCGATCGAAGCAATTCGTCTCGACGCCAGCGGCCAGCTCCGCGATACCACCCCCACGCTCCTCGGACCCGGTCGCACTCCATTCCTCGCAAGCGACGGCGCGAACTATCTGCTGCTCTCGCAACGCACGCTCGATGAGCAACTCGTGTGGAGCACGACCGCGATCGCATCGACGCTCACGACCGGCGAAACGAAACCGTTGCCCGACGGCAAGCTCCTGCAATCGCCGTCATTGCTGTATCGCAACGGCAGCTACTACGTCGTCGCACAACGCAATTCGGACATCGCGCCGAATTTCGACGTCACCGCGATTTCGATCTCGCGCGACAACATCGCGTCGCCGCCCGCATCGCTCGCCGATCTGCGGCTCGACAGCGTCGATCCGCAAATCGCGGCGACGATCACGTCGACCGGCAAGCTCGCGGTGATCTGGCAGGAGGTCTCGCGCACGCCGAGCTGGTCGATCCTCACGCGCGCACGACTTTTCGATGGACTCGATCGCGCGAGCTCCGCCGAACCGATTCTGTTGTCGCGCAGCGCGAATCCACAGTACGCGGCCACGATCGCGTACGGCGCCGGCATGTTCGTCGTCGCGTGGCGCGGCATCGACGGAAACTATGCGACACGCATGACCGCGGACGGTCGCTCGCTCGATGGCGTGGGCGTGCGCATCGATGAGACGCCGTGGTCGGATTCCGAAGTCGCATTCGATGGAGCGAACTTCGTGCTCGCAACGCAGTCGCTCGACGCGATCACGCTGCGATTCCTTTCGCCCACTGCAGGATTGCGCGACGAGACGATCACGATTCCGGTCGAAGCAGCGTCGGGCGACAAGCCAGCGCTCGCGATCTCACCCGATGCGATCTTCGTCGCATGGATCGACAACGGTCGCACGCTGCTGACGCGCATTCCGCACGCGACACACAACGTCGAGATGCCGATCACGATCTCGAGCGATGACATGCTGACGACACAACCGCGTCTCGCGTGGAACGGAACGAACGTCCTGGTGTCGTGGAGTCTGCTCGAAGAGATCATCATCGATCCGCCGATCGAGATGCCAAGCGGCGTGTTTGCCGCGCGCGTGAGCCCGCATCTCAATCTGCTCGATGCAGCACCGATCATCGTCGCGCCGGAAAACTCGGGATCGTATTTCGACACGTCGATCGCATCGAATGGCAAAGACTGGTTGTTCGTGTGGACGCACGGCACGAGTATCGAAGCACGCCGCATCACCTCCACCGGCACCCTCGGCGAACCTGCCCTCATCACCGACGCCGGTTCGAATCCGCGCGTGATCTTCGACGGCAGGGCGTACGCGATCTCGTGGAAGGAATCGGATCCGCGCTCGACGCTGCGACTCGCGAGTCTCACGAGTGATGGTCCGATCGTGCGCTCCTCGGTCGCAACGATCGCGCCGACCGACACGCGTCTCTACGCGGGCGCGCTCGCCGCAATGCCGAACGGCATCGCGGCGGCGTACTCGCGCATCTCGAATGCACCCGAACACGGCGGCGTGGAGCGCGCATTCGTGCGCGTCATGCGCGTGAAGAAACGCGCGGCCGGAAGTTAGGCGTGCGGATCGCGATTTCCGGCACGCACTGCTCCGGTAAGAGTACGCTGATCGAAGACTTTCTCGCGAGACATCGCGATTACGTTCACGAGCCGGAGCCGTACGAGTGGTTGGATGAAGCGATTTCGGATGAGGTCACGACCGATGACTTCTGGCGGCAGTTGGAGATCTCGGTGGATCGATTGCGAACGTACGCGCGCGATGCAAACGTAATCGCCGAACGAAGTCCGATCGACTTCATCGCGTACATGCTCGCGCTCGATGAACATGATTCGCAGACAATCGCGTCTGCCGCGGAACTTGCGGCGGAGGGACTCGCGCACATCGATCTGCTCGTCGTGTTGCCACTGAATGATCGAGACGGAATCGAATGTCCTGAGTCCGAAGATCTCGAATTACGCGAGGCGATGAACGAACAGCTCCTCGAGCTCACGACAACGGATGCGTATTCGCTGTTCGCCAGCGCATCGCCGCGCATCGTCGAGATTCGAGGAACACCGGAGCAGCGTCTGCGCATGCTCGAGAAGTTCGTCAGCCCATGAATTTCATCGCCAGGCTGGCAAGGCCGAGGAAGAGAAAAAAGCCGCCGGTGTCCGTGAAGGTCGTGACGAAAATCGACGACGCCACGGCGGGATCGAATCCGAATCGCTCGAGCAACAGCGGCACGATGCCGCCCGCAATCCCAGCGATGATGTTGTTGCCGCACATCGCCGCAAGCAGGATTCCGGCGAGCAGCCAGTTGCCGGTCCAGATGCCGACGATCACCGCGGTGATCGCACCGGTCGCGAGGCCGTTCATCACGCCGACGATCACTTCCTTGTTGATCGCGCGAATGCCGCCCGCGAAATCAACTTCGCCTAACGCGAGCGCGCGCACGAACACGGTGAGCGTTTGCGTTCCCGCGTTGCCGCCCAGGCCCGCAACGATCGGCATGAACGCGGCGAGTGCGGTCCACTTCTCGATCGCCGGCTCGAACAAACGGACGACGGACGAGGCGATGAATGCCGTGACGAGATTCACCGCGAGCCACGGAAATCGCGTGCGCCACGTTTCGCGCGCGGGCGTCGTGACACGTTCGCTCGCGGCAACGCCGGCAAGGTGGAGAAGATCTTCTTCCGCTTGTTCCTGAATGACGTCGAGCACGTCGTCGACGGTGACGACGCCGACGAGCCGGTTCTGTGTGTCGACGACGGGAATCGACAACAAGTCGTATTTCGAAACGAGTTGCGCGACCTCTTCGGGACTCGAATCGATCTGCGTGCGCACGACGCTCTGCACCATGATGTCTCGGAGTGCGAGCGTGGCGTTCGCGAGGATGAGGCTGCGCAGCGAGAGCACGCCGACGAGGTGCTGATCGGTGTCGACGCAGTAGACGTAGAAGAAAGATTCTTTGCGCGGATACTGGCGAATCGCTTCGATGGCTTGCGCGACGGTGAGCTCCTCGTCGAGCGCGAGGAACTCGGTGTTCATCAGCGAGCCCGCGGTTTCTTCTTCGCCTTCGAGCAGCGATTCGAGTTTCGCGCCTTGCGTCGCGCCGAGGATTTCGAGGATGCGTGCGCGGCGATCGTCGTCCATGCGATCGAGCAGGTCGGCCGCGTCGTCAGGTGCGGAGGAACTGCAGATGGAGGCGACGGTGGGATCGTCGAGCGAATCGAGGATTTCGTCGAGGTCGGTTTCATCGAGCTCGAACAAGGCGCGCGCGGCTTTGCCGGCTTCGATGAGGAGCGAGAGGATGCGTTTGCGATCTTCTTCGAGCAGGAGCGGCAGCACCGGCGAGATGTCGGCGGGCAGCGTTTTCTCGATGATTTTGCGCAGCTGCGGATACGCGCCGTGGCGCAGCAGCTTGGTCAGAAGCTGCTGGTACGAACGCGCCGTGGATGGCGCCGGATGAGGTGTGTTTCCGCGCGGGGCCACGAACCGCATCCTAATTGTTCGCAGGCGGATGCGCCAGACAACAATTCGGCGGATTTGTACCCTGTTAAGATCCGCGCATCATGACCACGACCACCGCCCCCGCATCTCAGCCTGCATCGAAGCCCGACACTCCGCTGCAGCGTCAGTTCGTGAATTTCCAGTTCTTCCGCGTGGATCGCGCGTTTCGCTCGCTCGATGCGGAGTTGAAGGCGCAGGCGAAGCGCGAGTTCGCTGCGATTCTGCCGAAGTATCAGGGGTCGATGATCGTGCTGCCATACACGACGGCAGGTCTGAAGGCAGGCGTGGATTTCATGCTGTGGCGCATCGGGTTCGATCTCGATCCGTTCCAGCAGATGTCAGCGGAGATGAATCGTTCGATTCTCGGTCGCTATCTGGATGTGCCGCATTCGTACCTTGCGATGACGAAGCATTCGCAGTACGTGGATGAGCATGTGCATGAAGGTCAGGAAGGCCGTCGCCTGCGGATCGTTCCGGGGAAGCGTCCATTCCTGTTCGTGTATCCGTTCGTGAAGACGCGCGACTGGTATCTGTTGCCGATGTCGGAACGGCAGCGAATCATGAATGAGCACATCGCGATCGGTCACAAGTACCCGCGAGTGAAGATCAATACGACGTATTCGTTCGGGCTGGACGATCAGGATTTCGTTGTGGCGTTCGAGTCGGATACGGCGGATGAGTTCCTGGATCTGGTGCAGGAGCTGCGCGAAACGGAGAGCTCGAAGTTCACAGTGCGCGATACACCGATGTACACCTGCCGCCGTTCGACAATCGAGGACGTGCTGGACTCGATCGGCTGATCGAAGAAACGAGAGAACGACCAGAGGCCTCCGGCGGGCCGGCACGGCCGGCACCGCTGGTTGTTCCAACTAACGTGTTCGCGGCACGCTCGCGCGCATGACTTCTAAC
>JBQCJC010000580.1:0-19410 GCA_051953135.1 Thermoanaerobaculia bacterium
CCGGCCCGGCCGGCAGCGCTGATTGCTCCGCCGGCCTCACGTACGGCTGCCCAGTCGGTACGATCGTCGTGTAAGCAGAAGCAGTAGCGTAGCGATCGCAATCACCACGGCCCACCAGAACGACCGCGGGCGATACGCGACTTCGATGTCGCGATCGCCCGCGCCGGCGATCACGCCGACAAACGCGTCGTTCACGCGAATCTTCTCCCCGCCTTTCACTCGCCATCCCGGAAAATCCGGAATGCTGCTGACGATGAGCGTCGGCTTCGTCGCATGCACGCGCAGTCGATAGAGATCATCGAACGACTTCACGATTTCGACGCGCGCATCGTCATCGCGCGGAGCCGTCAACGCAGATGCCCACTTCTTCGGCAAACGATCGACCAGCGCGGTGTAGCGCCAGTCGGTGTGCGTTGATGCGTCGCCGCCCGTGAGCACGTTGCGCACGGCGAAGAAACGCGGCAGCACCGATGTGTTTTCGTACACGCGACCATCGCGGCCTTCATAGCGTTTTCGATAGCGCGGCGACGGCAATTCGCGATCGGCAATCACCCATCGCACGTTGAGATAGTCGAGCACCGGCGTATCGGCGTCATTCCATTTCGCGTAGTAGTCGTTCGAGTTCCACCGCACGCTCCTCGTGAGGAATTGCACATACGGCCACCACGCCATCGGATCGTGCACGCGCACGTCATCGAGATCGAACATCGCGTTCGTGTTCGGATAGAGCTGCCCGCCGAGTCCGACGATGCGCGAGCCGTCGTGTGGAATCGCAGCGATGAGCGGCGTGCGCGGAAACAACTCACGCGGCTGCGCGACGGTGTTCCACGTCTGCATCGTCACGAGCAATTCGACGAACGTCAGCGCCGCAATCGCGACGATCGCACCACGCACGCGAATCATCGTCATGGTGAAAAGCACGGCGATGCTCGGCAGAAGCGCGAGCACTGCGGTGATGCGATGCGATGGCGTTGGGAAATCGCGGCCGTACACGAGCCACAGCATCGACGCCGAAACCACGAGCGTTCCGGTGAGCAACGGCATCACACCATCGCGACGCGCGCGATCGATTGCATTCGCCGCCAGTAACGCGCCGAACCAGCAGATGCCGAGTCGCATGCGCATTGCGGGTGCGTGTCCGGCGATCTTTGCGAAGGCTTCGGTGATCCATGGCCAGCCGAGGACGATGCCGATGCAGAGGACGAAGAGCAGGAGATACAGCGTCTCGCGCTCCCGCCAGCGGCGCTTGAGATCGAACAACGTTGCCACCGCCGCGGCGATCGCAAACACACCCGCGAATCCGCAGATCGACTCGAGTGACGCCGGTCCCCACGGACGCTCGATCGGCAACTCGCCGAAATACCGCGGCTGCAACAACAGAATCGCCGAGGGAACAGCGGAGTAAGGTGGGATGAGCGACTCGCGCGGCGCACTCACCTCCGCGAATCGCTGTGATTGCAACACGGCCTCGCCGAACGGCGCGAGGAACGGCAAACAGAGCAGCGCCGCAACGAGCGACGCAAGCGCGATGCGCGGCACTCTCTTCGGCGCGATCCATAACCCATAAGCCGCGGCGAACAGCGCGATGTTGTAGATCGTTTCGGGATGACCTGCGAGGACGGCGATGGTGAAGAGCGCGACGGCGGCGTGGAATGAGTTTGCGGTTGACGGTTGGCGGTTGGCGGTTGCGTCGTCGCGAGCAACCTCCGAACCGCCAGCCTGTTCCACCGCCCAAAACACCCCCGGCAAAAACGCCGCGGCCGCCGCGATCGGAAACTGCAGCCACGTCGTCATCCACGTCGAGAACCCGTAAGCAATCGCGGCGAACAGACTCGCACTCATCGAATAGCGTCGCCGGCAAAACAGAAACGTGAACGTCAGCGCGACCAGCAACTTCATCGCCGCTTCCGCCGCGATCGAATGCGCGAGCGACAGCGGCAACGTCAGCACTCGAAAGATCGAGAACGGCGTGCTCTGTCCGTTCGCGAGCAACGGCATCCCGCTACCGGCGCGCGCGTTCCACAACGGCACCTCGCCGCGCCGCCACGACTCGCGCACCTGCTGCACCCAGGGCACGATCTGCATCGGCACGTCGTGCAGATTGAGATTCGATACTTCGTACTTCGTGATCGCCGCGCGATTCGGCGCGCGCAACTCCGACCATGGCGGCGTGAGACGCACGACATCCGCCGGCGTCATCACCACGTCCTGCGTCAGCGGCCGCCACAGAAACACGAGCACCAGCGCGTAGAACACGATCGCGATGCGCGCGGGCACACGCAGAAATCGCGCGAACACCGCGAAGACGAGCAGAACGAAGAGCCACGTCAGGTTCATGAGCGATGACCGCTCCCGTATATCATCCGCCGCCGTGTTCAACCCCACGTGGTTCTACACCGGCGCGGTGTTCGCCGCCGGAATCTGGGCCTTGCGCCGCGCGGGCGCGCAAGTGCCGCGCCGCGTCGCGCTGTTCTTCTACGCGCTCGTCTTCGTATTCATGTACCTGCCGCTGACGCAGGACTACGTCAACATCCCGGTCGATTTTCTGAAGACGCTTCCGCCGTGGACGTACGGCCACAAGAATCCCGAGTCGCTCAACGGGCAACTCAACGATCTCGCGTTGCAGATCGTGCCGTGGGCACATCAGGTGCGCGAGTCGTGGAAGGCGCTGAAGCCGCCACTGTGGAATGAGATGTCGGCGTGCGGCTATCCGCTGCTCGCGAGCGCACAAAGTTCCGCGTTCTCCCCACTGCGTCTCCTTGGATTGCCGCTCACGCTCGCGCACGCCATGACGTTCGAAGCGGCGATGAAGATCCTCATCGCGCTGACGTTCATGTTTCTCTGGTGCCGCCGGCGCTATTCCGAGCTCGCGTCGGTCATCGGCGCGATCGCATTCGGCTTCTCGACGTTCATCATCACGTGGCTGCACTTCCCGCTGATCACGACCGCGTGCTTCGTCCCGGCGATTTTCTATCTGATCGATTTGATCGCGGAACGACGCACGTTCGGACGCTTCGCCGCAGGCGCAGCAGTGTGGGCGGTGATGCTGTTCGGCGGGCATCCCGAAACCGTCGCGCACACGTTTTTCATGGCGGTGTTGTATGCGGGGTGGGTTGCGTTCGTGGAGAAATCGGTTGGCGGTTCCGATTTCGCCGCGTCACATGCGACGACCGAAATCTCTCGCGATGACGCAACCGCCAACCGCCAACCGCCAACCCGCAACTTCTTTCTCACCCTCGGCGGCGCACTCGCCGTCTCCGCACTGCTCGCCGCGCCGTTGCTCGCACCCTTCGCGGAAGCGGTCACGAAATCGAAGCGCTATCACGAGCTGCAGCAACAGCCCGACGTCGCGAGCGTGCCGTTCTCCGATTTCCCATCCTCGATCCTGCTGCTGCAGCCGCACTTCTGGGGCAAGCCGCCGTTCCACACCTACGGTCCCGCGCACGCCGAATCGATCTGCGGCTTCGCCGGAGTTCTCGGCGTGGCCGCATGGTTCGCGGTGCTCGCGCACGTCATCGCGAAACGCAAATGGCGCTCGCGCGAAATGTTCTTCCTCATCGCCACGCTCATCGCCCTCGGCGTCATCCTTTCGTGGCCCGGCATCAGCGATCTGTTTCACCTCTTCTTCCGCCTGGCCGCGAACGCACGATTGCGATTGATGCTCGCGCTGATGCTCGCGATGCTCACCGCGGCGTCGATCGATCTGCTGCGCAACGACCGGCGATCGATCTTCATCGGACTCGCATGCGCAGCGATGCTGCTGTTCATCGTGTTCGTCAGCGCGGGCTTTACGTCGACCGAACAGAGCACGGCATCGCTGCTGACGCTCGTCCCGAGTCTCATCGTTCTCGCGATCGCATCGATCGCGACACTCATTCGAAAAGAGAACACGCACTACTTCGCGACGCTCGCGTTGATGATCGCGATCGTCGCCGAGCTGTGGGCCGTGGGTCGCGACTGGAATCCCGTCGTGTCGATGGATTGGATGTATCCGAAGACGCCGCTGCTGCGCGCGCTCGACGAGCTCAAAGCGAACGAGAAGGAACCATTCCGCATCGCGGCGAACGGCGCGACGTTCTTTCCGAACGTCTCCGCGGTCTACGGGTACGAAGACATTCGCGCGCACGATCCGATGGCGAACGGTCGCTACATCCAATTGCTTTCGCTCATCACGAACTACGACAAGACGAACTACTTCGCCGAGTGGAACGAGTGGGAGAAGCGCTTCGTCAATTTCCTCAACGTCAAATACGTGATCACGTCGTGGCGCGGCGAACTGCCGCCACGCTATCGCCTCGTGTACGACGGCAATGACGGCCGCATCTTTGAGAACACCGAAGTGTTGCCGCGCTTCTTTCCGGTAAAGAACGTGGTCATCGATTTCAACGACCAGTCGTTCAATCGACGACTGCGCGATCTCGACGGCTGGTCGAACACCGCGATCCTCGACAAGCTCGACGTCGAGACCCCGCAAATGCGCGAAGACTTTTTCCGGCCGCGCGCGGAATCCGCGCCGATCGCCGAAACGAAACTCATCGAGGCGACGCCCACGTCGTATCGCATTCACGTCAAAGCGCCGCGCTGGTCGCTCGTCGCGAGCAGCGTACCGTGGTGGCCAGGCTGGAAAGTCGAGCGCAACGGCGCGCGCGTGCAGCCGATTCGCGTCAATGGCGCGTTTCTCGGATTCGCCGTGCCGGAAGGCGAGCTCGACGTACGCGTGTGGTATGACCCGTGGACGTTCCGCTTCGGCACGATCGTTTCGGTCGCGACGATTCTCGCGCTCGTTGCGTATTGGCGTCTGAAGAAATGAACTTCGCGTGGCTCTACGTCGGCGCGCTCTACGCGATCGCCGTCTTTTTCGCGCGACGCAACGGCGTCGACTTGCCGCGCCGCGTCGCGTTGTTCTTCTTCGCCGCGGTGTTCGCGTTCTTCTTCCAACCACTGACGCTGCGCTACTCGAACTTTCACAGCGACATCCTCAAAACGATTCCGCCGTGGTACCACCTCGCTCCGGATCACTTCGCCGCGAACACCGAACTGAACGACGTTCCGCTGCAACACGTGCCATGGGCGCATCAGGTACGCGAGTCGTGGAAGTCGCTGCGCGCACCGCTGTGGAACAACGCATCGGGATCGGGCTATCCGCTGCTCGCGAATGGACAGAGCTCCGCGCTGTCGCCGATTCGCATCGCCGCACTGCCGTTGCCGCTATCACAGGCGATCGCCGCCGAAGCCGCGATGAAGCTGCTCATCGCGATCACGTTCACGTTTCTCTTCTGCCGCGGTCGCGGGTATTCGATGCTCGCGAGCGCACTCGGCGGCGTAACGTTCGGCTTTGCGGGATTCCTCAACACCTGGCTGCATTTCCCGCACGTCACGAGCGCATGTTTTCTGCCCGCGGTTTTGTATTTGAGCGATCGCCTCGCGGCGCGCTGGACGCGAGGCGCGTTCGCGATGGCCGCGATCGTATGGGCATCCATTCTTTTCGGCGGCCATCCCGAAACGGCATCGCACATCTTCTTTCTGTCGCTGCTGTACGTGACGTGGATCGTGTTCGTCGAGAAGCGCACGACGTGGCGATTGTTCCTGACGCTCGGCGGCGCGATGACGATCGCGGCGATGCTCGCGGCACCATTCCTCCTGCCGTTTCTCGAAGCGCTGCCGAAGTCGCAACGCTATGAAGCATTGAAGAACGCGCCGCTCGAAGCGCAGGCGTTGCCGTACACCGATTTCTATTCGACGATCGTGTTGTTCCAGCCGCACTTTTTCGGCCGCGCACCCGCGGAGCGGCCGTGGGGACCGGCGACAACGGAACCGGTTGGCGGATTCGCGGGCGTGCTCGGCATCGCGTCATTCTTCGCGCTCGCGATTCACGTGATCACCACGCGACGCTGGAGATCACCGGAAGCGTTCTTCGTCCTCGCGACGATTCTCGTCTTCGGCGTGTTTCAATCGTGGCCATTCCTCGGCGACGCAATTCACGCCGTGCTGCCCATCGTGGCGCACGCTCGATTTCGTTTGCTGTTCGTGATGATGCTCGCCATTCAAAGCGCGGCCGCGTTCGAGCATCGCAAGCCGCTATTGATCGGACTCGGCATCGTCGGCGTGCTGCTCATCGCGCTGCTCGCGTTCATGCACTTCCCGGATGATGCGAAGCGTGCAATCGCGCTGCGCGCCGCGATTCCAAGCGCGATTGTGTTGATCACCGCTGCCGCGATCCCGAAGCGATTCCGAATCGTGCCCGTGCTCGCGGTGATGTTCGAGCTCGCGTCCATTACGCGCGGTTGGAATCCGGCGATGCCGCGCGGTCTCGACTATCCACGCACGCCGCTCATCCAGGAGCTCATCGCATTGCGCGCGAAAACGAAGGAACCGTTCCGCGTCACCGCGCCCGGCGCGCCGCTGTTCCCGAATACCGCCGCGATGTACGGACTCGAAGACGTGCGCGCGCACGATCCGATGGCCAACGCGCGATACCTTGACTTCCTCACGCGCACCGCGAAGTACGACCCGTGGAACTACCACGCCATGCTTCCGGATCCGAACGTCTCGGTACTCGATTTCCTCAACGTTCGTTATCTCGTCGCCGATCCTGCAGCAGAGGCGCCGCAACGCGATCGATGGAAACTCGTCTACGACGGTCCCGACGGACGCATCTTCGAAAATCAGCGTTTCATCCCGCGTTTCTTCGCGGTCCGCAACGTCATCGCCGATTTTCAACGCGATTCATTCGCGCGTCGCTTGCAACAACTCACCGATTGGCGTGGCACTGCGATCGTCGACGAACTGAAACTCGAAACGCCGCAAATGGGCGATGACTTCTTCAAACCGCGTGCGCTCGATGCGCCGGTGGCGTCCGCCACGTTCGAAGAAAAATCACCGACGGATTACCGCGTGCACGCAAATGCACCGCGATGGTCACTCGTCGTCAGCAGCATTCCGTGGTGGCCGGGATGGAAGGTCGTACGCAACGGGGAGAGCGTGAAACCGATTCGCGTGAACGGTGCGTTTCTCGGCTTCGCCGTACCGCCCGGCACGAGCGCTGTGCGTGTGCAGTATTCGCCCACCCCGTGGTGGCTCGGCCTCGTTCTCAGCGCCCTCGGCGTGGCAACGCTTCTTATAATTTCCACTCGACGTAGAAGCATTGCGTCAGGCGAAATCTCCGAGGTAGCCTCGGTTTAGGAGTTCAAGATGATCGAGGAACTGAGAGAGCTGAAAGAAATCGTCATCACCGGGTTCAAGCGCGTCGATGAACGCATGGACAGGTTCGAGGAACAAGTTGACGCGCGCTTCGAACGCATGGACCACCGCATAACCGCGTTCGAACAACGCGTCGATGCTCGATTCGAACAGGTCGATTCGCGATTCGAACAGATGGACGCGCGATTCGAACGCATGGAGCAACGCGCAACCGCGTTCGAGCAGCACGTCACCGCTCGATTCGAAAAGCTCGATCGCCATGGGAACGCCTTCGAGAACCAGGTCGAGCACAGATTCGACAAGCTGCAGGCCGACATCGACGCGGCGCACATCAAGGTCGACGAAATCCGATACCACCTGCAACTGCTGAACGAAGGCGAATCGCCCGCGCTCGTCGACCGTGTCGGCCACCTCGAAGGACGCGTGACGGCACTCGAGCGCAAAGGCGATCTGAAGAACTAGCGGAACTTTCGATTCAGGCGCTCGCGTGCGACCTGGTTCACTCGCTCCAGATTTCCCGCGAGCGCTTCCTTCTGCTTCTCGACGAGCTGTTGAATCCCACTCTTCGCCAGCGTCATCATCGCGCCCATTTCGTCCTCGCTGAACGTCGCGCCTTCCGCGGTCCCTTGCAGTTCGACGAACCGGCCTTTGTCCGTGGCCACGACATTCATGTCGACGCCAGCCTTCGAGTCTTCGGCGTAATTCAGATCGAGCATCGCCACGCCGCCGATCATGCCCACCGACACCGCGGCCACGAAATCATTCACCGGCCAGCTGGCCATGTTCCCATCGACGTAGAGTCGTGAGAGCGCGATCACGCGCGCGCAAAACGCACCGGTGATTGACGCTGTCCGCGTGCCGCCATCCGCCTGAATCACATCGCAGTCGAGCCAGATCGTGCGTTCGCCCATCAGCTCCGTATTCACCGCCGCGCGCAGCGAGCGGCCAATCAGGCGCTGAATCTCCATCGTGCGCCCGCCCTGCTTCCCTTTCGCCGCTTCGCGCTCCACGCGTTCCGACGTCGCTCGCGGCAACATGCCGTACTCCGCCGTCACCCACCCGCGGCCCGTGCGAAACAGAAACGGCGGCACTTTCTCCTGCACACTCGCGGTGCAGAGCACTTTCGTATCGCCGACTTCGATGAGCACTGAACCTTCGGCGTGCTTGGTGTAGTTCGTACGGATCACGACCGGGCGCAGCGCATCCGCCGCGCGGCCGTCGGGCCGGCCTTTGCCATTCATGCGGTAACTCTTTCCTCGATGACCGCACCTTTCGGCACCACGACGATGCCTGACTCAGTGACGGTGAAATGCTGCCGATCGTACTCGGCGTCGTAGCCAATCGTCGTGCCGGGGGGAATCTTCACACCCTTGTCGATGATCGCACGGCGAATGCGGGAATGCCGTCCTACCTCCACGCCATCCATCAGGATCGACTCATCGACGTCCGCGTAGGAGTTGATGCGCACGCGTGGATGCAGCACGCAACGATTGATCGTGCCGCCCGAGATGATCGAGCCGTCGGAGACGAGCGAGTCGGTCGCGATGCCGATGCGCTGCGACTTCGAATCGGCAAAGACGAACTTCGCCGGCGGCAGATGCTGCGGCGCGGAGACGATCGGCCACATCGGGTTGTAGAGATTGAAATTTGGCGTCACGGCGACGAGATCGAGCGCCGCAGCGAAGTACGAATCGACCGTACCAACGTCGCGCCAGTAGCCCTGATTGTGCGGCTCTTCGCCCGGAATGTAGTTCGTCGCGAAGTCATACGCGAAGACGCGCATCTTCGAATACATCTCCGGGATGATCTCTTTGCCGAAGTCGACGCCCGCGTTACGCAGAGCATTGCGCTGCAGGACGTCGATCATGCCGCCGGCTTTGAAAATGTAATTGCCCATCGACGCGAGCACCATGTCCGGCCGTCCCGGAATGGTCTTCGCGCGTTCCGGCGTGGGCTTCTCGGTGAAGCCGGTGACGCGAAAATCGCTGTCGATCTCGACGACGCCGAAGTGAATCGACTCCGACACCGGCACCGGAATGGTCGCGATCGTGAGATCGGCGTTGTTGTTGATGTGCTCCTGCAGCATCTGATTCACATCCATCTTGTAGATGTGATCGCCACCGAAGACGCACACGTATTCGGGCTGTTCGTCGAAGATCAGTTCGAGGTTCTGAAACACCGCATCGGCGGTGCCTCGGAACCAGAACGGCCCACGACGCATCTGCGCCGGCACGATGTCGACGTACTGTCCGATCTCGGGCACGAGGCGCCACGTGCGCGTGATGTGCTCGATCAGCGAGTTCGATTTGAACTGCGTCAGGACTTTGATCTTGAAGAAGCCGGAGTTGATGAAGTTGTTGATGACGAAATCGATGATCCGATAGCGGCCCGCAAAGGGCACGGCCGGTTTGGCCCGATCCTTCGTCAAAGGAAACAGGCGTTCTCCCTGCCCACCGGCGAGGATCATCGTGAGGACATTGCGGCGCGCGAGCGATCCGTACATGCGACTCCGTTCCGGTGCGAGATTCTTTCCAAGATCGGAGCAGGTTGCAACCCGCCATATACTTTCGCCGTCGATGGCCGAGAAGGACTACTACGAGATTCTGGGTGTGAAGAAGACGGCCTCGGATGCCGAGATCAAGAAGGCATATCGAGACCTCGCCAAGAAGTATCACCCCGACAAAAACAAAGGAAACAAGGACGCGGAGAATCGCTTCAAGGAGATCTCCGAAGCATACGCCGTGCTTTCCGATGCCGAGAAACGTTCGCAATACGATCGCCTCGGCCGCGAAGCATTCGGTCCCGGCGGCGCGAATCCTTTCGCCGGTTTCGATTTCTCGCAATTCATGGGCGGCGGCGGTGGCAGTGCGCGCGGACGCCGCACCGGCGGCGGACGTCGTTCGTCGACGATGGATTTCACCGACATCTTCGGGGATCTCTTCGGCGGCGGTGGTGGCGGCGGATTCGAGCCCGCGCCCGAACCGGAGCTGCAGGCAGAGATCACGATCGAGTTTCGCGATGCCATTCAGGGCACGACGATGTCTCTCGGCGTGAACGGCGATTCGATTCGCGTGAAAGTGCCCGAGGGCATTCGCGATGGCCAGAAGATTCGCGTGCCGCGCAAAGGTGCTCCGGCGATTCAACTCACGGTGCATGTGAAACCGCATCCGACGTTCGAGCGCCGCGGCGACGACATCTACATCGAACTTCCGATCACTGTCGGCGAAGCGATTCGCGGCGCGGAAGTGGAAGCGCCGACGATTCACGGTCCCGTGCGCATGCGCATTCCCGCGGGCACACAAGCCGGACGCACGATGCGTCTCACCGGCAAAGGGGTGCAGAAGAAGAACGGCACAGGCGATCAGTACTGCCGCATTCAGATCGTGGTGCCGCCCACCGCGCCGAGTGACGCACTCGATGCGATCGAAAGCGCGTACGCTGAAAATCCGCGCGCGAACATGAGAACCGCGCTTTGAACATTCAGCTCCTTCGCGCCGACATCACCTCGCTCAAAGTCGATGCGCTCGTCGCACCGAGCGATCCTCATCTCCAGATCCCCGATGGCCGCGCCGTCGTGCTCACCGGCGGCAATCTGCTCGCACGTTTCGTGATTCAGGTGCCGATGCCGCACGGCGACGAGTACGACGCCGACGCGAAGTTGCGCGCGTGCACGACCACTGCACTCGAGCGCGCCGACGAGCTCGCCGTCGCATCGATCGGATTGCCACCCGTTGCGCGATCGAAAGGATTCAGCACCGAGCGCGCGGCACGCGTGATGCTCGGAGCCACGTTCGATTACCGCTCGCGCGCGCGATCGTTGCAACGCGCTACGTTCTGTCTGTTCGGTCAGGAGGAGTACGACGTCTTCGCACGCGTGCTCCAGGAGTTCGAACGTTGATCTACGTCATCGGTGATTCGCACATCGGCCTCGCGGAAGGAAACGAGAAGCGCGTGAACGCGTGGCTCGATCGCCTCGCCGCAACCGATGCGAAAGCGCTCTACCTCAACGGCGATCTCTTTCACTACCTGATCGCGCATCCGAAATTCAAAACCACATCGGTCGAGCGCGTGATGGCGAAGTTTCGCGAGTTGCGCGATGAACGCGGCATCGCGATTCATTACGTCGAAGGCAATCGCGATTTCTTTCTCAAAGGCTCGTTCGTCGAAGATGCAGTGACGGACATTGCGCTCGAGTACGCGATCCCTGCGGGCACGAACAAGTACCTCATCGTGCACGGCGACATGATCAACGATCGCGACTGGCAATACCGCTTCTGGCGCCGCGCATCGAAGAATCCGGTGACGAAGCTCGGCGTGAATCTCATCCCGAAAAAAATGGCGCGCAACTTCGTCGACACCGTCGAGCGCAAGCTCGCGTCGTCGAACTTCAAACACAAATCACGTTTGCCACTCGAACTGATGGAGCGCTACGGAAAGCAGCGCGCGACCGAAGGCTTCACGCACGTGGTGTTCGGTCACTTCCATCAGAAGCTCGAGATGCCCGCGGGCAAGTCGATGACCGTGACGATTCTTCCGCCGTGGTACGAGACCGGTGAAGCGATGAAGATCGATCCCGCGACCGGCAAGTACGAGTGGGTCGTGATTTAGCGAATCGATCTTCGCTTCGCAGGCCGCACGATCACTTCGAATCCGGCGCGACTCTCCGAGCAAGGCGTCGTCGCGAGCACCCAATAGTGATGCGTGCCGATCGTCTCCGGCGTGAAGGTGAGCTCGGTGCCGTTGAATGGAATCGGTCGCGAGGTATCGCCGACGTCGCCCGCATACCAAACGCGCGTCGTGCGATCCGCAATCATCGACATCGTTCGCAGCGTGACTTCGTCGCCGAGTCTCGTTTCGATGCGCGGCTCGACTGCCTGAATCGGCGGCTCGACTCCGCAATACACATCGATCTGCACCCACACCGTACCGTTCACACGTCCATTCGCACCCTGAAGGACGTACGTCTGTCCCGGGCCGATTCCTGTGATTGCGAAGTCGACCGACTGTCCTGGCTGCGTGACCTCTGCATGCGCCGAGGCGATGTCACGATCGGCGGCGTTGAAGATCCAGTTCGGAGGACCGTACGACGTGATGCCGCTCCACATCGCGCGCACATTCGCGAACGTCGTCTCACCGACCGCGATGCGCACCTGCCGCGGTGAGAAGAGCGGATACCACGACGCGAGCACCGGCGTTGCAAGTGCGAGCAGCAGAGTGCCGATGAGAGAACGCTTCATGAACCTGATACGAGGAGTTAGTGGCTTCCGTCCATCGCATGCGTGGATGAGTCGCGACTCCCATACAATCGCCCGCTCATGCGCGTGACGTTCCTCGGTACCGGCACATCGACCGGCGTTCCGGTCGTCGGCTGCCGCTGCGGCATCTGCACGTCGAGCGAGCCGAAGAACAAACGTCTGCGCCAATCCGTCGCCATCGAAGCAAACGGCAAATACTTCCTCATCGACACCACACCCGATCTGCGCCTGCAACTACTCACGCATCCCATTCCGCGACTCGACTTCGTGCTGTTCACGCACTCGCACTCGGATCATTTGATGGGACTCGATGACATTCGTCCCTTCAACTTCCGCCAACGCGAAACGATCCACGCCTACGCGAATGCGATGACCGCGAAAGCGATTCGCCGCGCGTTCAGCTACATCTGGGATCCGTACTCGCAAATCGGCGGCGGCAAACCGCAACTCGAATTGCACGAAGTCGAAGGAACGTTCGAGCACGATGGCGTCGAGATCACACCCATTCCCGTGCTTCATGGCAACTGGACCATTCTCGGATTTCGCATCGGTCGCTTCGCGTACATCACCGACACGAATGGCATTCCCGCGGAATCGATGGCGCTGCTGAAAGGCGTGGACGTTCTTGCACTCGACGGCTTGCGTCCGTCACCGCCGCATCCAACGCACTTCACGATCGATCAGGCGATCGCAGTCGCGCAGCAGATCGCACCGCGCGAGACGTATCTCATCCACCTCACGCACGACATCGATCACGATGCCTTCGAAGCGACTCTGCCCGCTGGCGTGAAGCTCGCGTACGACGGGCTCGTGCTCGAGCTCTGAGCGAATCGTCGCGTTCCATTAGAATCGCGCGCCACTGCGATGAAGCTCATTCCGAAGTCCGGCCCTCTCGACGCCACCGTCACCGCGCCTCCCAGCAAGTCGTATTCGGTGCGCGCACTGCTGCTCGCCACAATGTCGAGCGGCAACACGACGGTGATCAACTGTCTCGACGCGGACGACACGCGTTACGCACTCGAAGCGCTTCGCAACCTCGGCTTCGACATCGCCGGAAACTTCAATCGCGAGCTTTACATCGGCCCGCGCAAAACGATGTCGGCGAACGAAGTGCCGATCTTCGTCGGCAACGCCGGCACCGCGATGCGCTTCTTCACCGGCTGGCTCGCATTCACGCCGGGACGATTTCTCCTGCAGGGCGAAGAGCGCATGCACCAGCGTCCGATCGGCGATCTCGTCGACGTGCTTACGCAAATCGACGCGGAAGTCGAGTACGTCGAGAAAGAGGGCTATCCGCCGCTGCGCATTCGCGGCAAGAAGATGCGCGGCGGATTCGACGTCACGATCTCCGCCGAAACATCGAGTCAGTTCGTCTCCGCGCTGATGTTAGGCGGAGCCACGCTGCCCGACGGAATCACGCTGCACATCTCGACGCTCGCATCGGGTCCGTACATCGACATCACCGCAGACATCCTGCAAACGTTCGGCGCGCGCGTCACGCGCGATGGCAACACGATCAACGTGCGCGCGGGACGACTCGAGAAAGCGGAGTATCGCGTCGAAGGCGATTACTCCTCCGCGTCGTACTGGTTCGCCGCGGCTGCCGCGACGAAAGGTCGCATGCGCGTGCGCGGACTCGCGATTCCAACCGCGCAAGGCGACTCTGGTTTTCTCGACATCCTGAAAGCGATGGGATGCGAAGTCGAAGTCACGCCCGAAGAGATCATCGTGACCGGACCGCAGCAACTGCGCGGTGGTGTGTTTGATTGCAACTCGACGCCGGACGTCGTGCCGACGCTCGCCGCGATTGCACCGCTCGCGGATTCACCGGTCGAGATCGTGAACGTCGCGAATCTGCGCGTGAAGGAATCGGATCGTCTCGCCACCGTCACGAGCGAGTTGCGCCGCCTCGGCGTGAACGTCGAAGAGCGTCCCGACTCGCTGCTCATTCATCCGGGCTGGAGCGATGAGCCCGCGGTGATCGAGACGCACAACGATCACCGCATCGCCATGGCGTTTGCGATCGCGGGTCTCGCGCGCGGCAACGTGACGATCGGCAAAGAACAGGTCGTGTCGAAGTCGTACCCGGGCTTCTGGAAGGCGCTCGAAAAACTGCAAGGGTAGAATCCCGCAGCCCACCCAATGGATTTCTGGTATCTCTTCTTCGCCTTCCTGTTCGTTCTCGCGAACGGGTTCTTCGTCGCGGCCGAGTTCGCGATCGTGAAAGTGCGCTCGACGCAACTCACTGAGCTCGCCGAACAGGGATCGATGCGCGCGAAGATGGCGCGCAAGCTGACGAAGCATCTCGATTCGTATCTCTCCGCGACGCAGCTCGGCATCACGCTCTCGTCACTCGCACTCGGATGGATCGGCGAGCCCGCGTTCCATCACCTCATCGAGCCGCTGTTCGAAAAATTCAATGTACCGGAAGCGGCAGCGACGACGATCTCGGCGACGGTCGCGTTCGTGATCATCTCGATCCTGCACATCGTCCTCGGCGAGCTCGCACCGAAATCGATCGCCATTCAGAAACCGGTCGGCACATCGCTGTGGGTCGCGCATCTGCTGCACGCGTTTTATCTCGTCACCTATCCCGCGATCTTCGTTCTCAACGGCGTCTCGCGCGCGATTCTGAAAGTCGTCGGCATCGAGCCCGCGAGCGAGCACGCGGAAGCCGCGCACTCACCGGAAGAATTGCGTTTGATTCTCGCGAGCTCCGAAAAAGCAGGCGTGTTGTCGGAAGAGAAGCGCGAGATCATCGAAGGCGTTTTTCAATTCTCGACGCGCACCGCGCGACAACTGATGGTGCCGCGCACCGACGTCGTGTTTCTCTCGACGACGCGCACGATCGAAGAGAATCTCGAAACGATTCGCACGACGCGCCACACGCGTTATCCGCTGTGCGAAGGCTCGCTCGACGTTACGATCGGTCTCATTCACGTGAAGGATCTGATGCTCGCGCAACTGCGCGGGCCGGGTAAACCGCTCGCGGAGTTGAAGCGCGATGTGTTGTTCGTCCCCGGAAACAGCACTGTCGAGTCGCTGCTCTCGCAGTTCATCGAAAGTAAAAAGCACAAGGCCCTCGGGCTCGATGAGTACGGCGGCGCGAGCGGCATCGTGTCGCTCGAGAACATCACCGAAGAATTGTTCGGACAGATTCAGGATGAGTTCGATCGCGAGCGTCCGGAGATCGAGCCGCTCGGCAATGGTCGTTATCGCGTACGCGGCGATTACCTCATCGAAGATCTCGCCGATCGTTTGAAGATCGATCTTGGCGAACCGGAAGAAGAAACTGTCGGTGGTTACGTTGCGGCGCGACTCGGTCGCGAAGTGAAGCCGGGCGATCGTGTCGAGCTCGGCGATCTCGCGATCAGCGTGCTCGATGGCGAACGCTTCCGCGTGCGCTGGGTGCTGGTAACGATCAAGGCACCGGCGACCGTCGTGGTCGATGAAAGTGGAGCGGCGAGCTCTTAGCTCGCGCGAAGAAAGTGGAGCGGCGAGCTCTTAGCTCGCCGAAAAGACTCGGTGGGCTGAGATCCCACCGCTCCACTTCTGACTATTTTCTGAACAATCCGGTCAGCTTCTCCGAGACCGTTCGCCACGTCCGCGACATCATGTTCCCGCTCTCTTCCTGCTGGCGGGCCGCGTCGTTTCGGGCAAGGCGAGACTCCTTCAAGATCCGATCGGTTTCCTGAATTCTCATTTCAGCTAACCTCCTTCGCTTTCTTATAGTTGCGAGGGAGATGCCATCATGCCTGGCGCGCGTTGCGCTCGGCTTCCTCGTGGTACGCAACCACGATGTCGCGCACCGCTTCCGGCGTGTCGACGACGTGAATGCTGTCGACGTCTTCCTGATGAATGTTGTTCGCCGCGAGCACACGCGTCCGCAGCCATTCGATGAGCCCGGCCCAGTAATCGCTGCCGTAGAGAATCACCGGAAAATCCGAGATCTTTTTCGTCTGAATCAGCGTCAATGCGCCGAAGAGCTCATCGAGCGTGCCGAAGCCGCCGGGAAACGTGATGAACGCCTCGGAGTATTTGATGAACATCGTCTTGCGCACGAAGAAGTAGCGGAACGTCATGGCCTTGTCGACGTACGGATTCACATCCTGTTCGAACGGCAACTGGATGTTGCATCCGATGGAAAGCGCATGCGCTTCACGCGCACCTTTGTTCGCCGCTTCCATGATTCCGGGACCACCGCCGGTGATGATTGCGAATCCTGCGTCGCCGAGGAGTTGAGCGGTGCGGACCGCGTCGGCGTAGTACTTATCGGCGATCGGCGTTCGCGCGGATCCGAAGATCGACACCGCGGGATACACATCCGCGAGATGATCGAATCCCGACACGAACTCGGACGTGATTCGCAGTACGCGCCACGAATCGCTCTGCAACGTCTCCGCGCGCGACGGGCGGTCGAGCAGCTTTCGATCCTCGAGATCTTCGCGCTGCGTGGGCGGGAGGTGATGCGCTGGATTCTGCGACATGCTCGAAGTCTACGAAAAACGCCGGCCCTCGCGAGCCGGCGTTTTCGTTGTTCGAATTTTTTCGAACGATCTACTGACGCAATTTGATCACCGCGGTCTCGATCAGCTTGTCGCCGGGGAGTCCGCTCTGCCAGGCCGTCGCTTTCACGCTGCCGGTCTCGCTCAACGTGCCGAACGCGGTGCGTACGCGGAAGCGAATCGTCGAATGCTCGGTCGGCTGAATGTTGCCGAACGTGAAGCGATAGACGTTCGATCCCGGCGTGTGCATCACTTCGACGCCACGCTCGTTCGTCTGATCGAGCACGATCAACTGCGGCGGGACTTCGACTTCGAGCAGCACGTCCTGCACGTTGTTCACGCCCATGTTGCTCACGACGATGTCGAGATTGTCGACGCCCTCGTTCGGGAGATCGGTCGGATGCACGATGTTTAATTTGAGTAACTGTCCGCGCGACGTCACGGCCATGCCGTTCGATTTACACGCCGCCGTGGAGAGCAGCCCGACCGCAAGAATCGCGACAAGCGCGATCGAGAAAATCTGTCTGCGTTTCATGGTTGTTTTTCTCCTTTGCACCGAAGCGAGTTAGTGCAAGGGAAAGGCCCGGTGAGGCCAGAGGCGAGAGATGAGTGATGAGTGATGAGTGATGAGTGATGAACTGTATCGCGAGCGTCTCGCTCGTTCGACATGACGCCACCTCGATGAACGGTCGCGCTCGCAACGCGGTTCATCACTCATCTCTCATCACTCATCTCTCATCACTCATCTCTCATCACTCATCGCTCCATCTCCTCCCCGCTCCGCCCGCTTCTTGCACTACTCTCCCGGCACAATGTCTTACTTCATCGGCGTCGATGGAGGCGCCTCGAAAACTGCAGCCATCGTCGTAGATGAGAGCGGCACGATCCTCGGCAGCGGTCTCGCCGGCGGATCGAATCACCTGCGCGTCGGCATCGAAGAAGCAACGCGCAATATCGAGCGCGCGGTCAACAAAGCACTCGTCGAGGCCGGCATCGCCATTCGCAATGTCGAGTACGCGTATTGCGGCATCGCCGGATCCGACCATCCCGTACATCGGCAGAAAGTCATCGACTCGCTGCAGATCTTCTTTCCGCGCGGCAACTTCATCGTCGACACCGATGCGCGCATCGCACTCACCGGAGCCGTCGGCTTCGGCGCGGGCATCGTGATCATCAGCGGCACCGGCTCCGTCGCGTTCGGACGCAACGCCGCGGGCGAGGAATCGCGCGCGGGCGGCTGGGGACCGACGTTAGGCGATGAAGGATCAGGCTTCTGGATCGCGCGCGAAGGTCTCAGCGCGATCGTGCGCGCGCACGACGGCCGCGGCTTCGCGACGCAGATGACCGACCTGCTCTGCAACGAATACTCAATGTGCTCGCCCGAAGAGCTCCCGAAATTCGTCTACGCCGCGACGACGCACGTCGACGACATCGCGCGTTACGGCAAGCTCGTCATCGAAGCCGCGCAAGCGGGTGATGTCGTGGCGCAGGAGATCCTCGCGCGCGCGGGTTCGGAGCTTGCCGAATGCGTGCTCGCGACCGCGCGCAAACTGCACATGGCCGACGCCGACTTTCCGGTCGCATACGTCGGCGGCGCATTTCACGCGGGCGATCTGCTACTCAATCCGATGCGCCTGCGATTGCAACGCGATGCGCCTGGCGCTTCGCTCATCGCGCCGTTGAAGCCACCGGTCGAAGGCGCCGCGATGATGGCGAAAGATGCGGCGGCGAGACCGCGCGAAGGTCGTGTATAAACCTCGGCCATCAAAATCGACTTCGATCTTCTTCTCGTTCTCTTCGCACTGCTCGTCACCGTCGAGATTCTTCGCGCCTCCGGCTATCTCGATCTCGTCGTGGCGCGCAGCGTTGCGCGCTTTCGCACGACGCGCGCGTTCGCACTCGCGCTCGTCGTCTTCAGCGGCGCGCTTGCATCGATCGTGACGAATGACGTCGCGTTGTTCGTCGTCATCCCGTTCACGATCATCGCGAGCCGCCTCTCCGATTTCGATATCGAAGACGCGGTGGTGCTCGAGATCATCGCGACAAATCTGATCGGCTGCCTCACGCCGCTCGGCAATCCGCAGAATCTCTTCGTCTTTCATCAAAGCGGCTGGAGCGCGATGCACTTCATCGTCGTGATGCTGCCGTTCGTCGCGTGGTGCACGCTTGGTCTCATCATCGCGACGTTCTTCCTCGGCCGCTCGCACGAGTTGAAACTGAACGACGTCGCACTGCCCGAGCGAAACGCACGCGCGGCAATCGCGGGCGTGATCTGTTTCGTGCTCGTGTTGCTCGAAGTCGCGCGCGTGCTGCCCGCGTGGATCGCTGCGATCGCAGCACTCATCGCAGGCGTGTGGTTCCTTCAGCGACGATTCTTCAAAGTCGACTTCACGATCATTCCGATCTTCTGCGTGGCGTTTCTGCTGATCGGATGGATGCAGCAGGCGTTC
>JBQCJC010000581.1:0-8982 GCA_051953135.1 Thermoanaerobaculia bacterium
CGCAGCCGGCCGTGCCGGCCTGGAAGCCGGCGCTACGTTGCATTGTTCGTTTCACACAATGCTCCGACGCTTCGTTCTCGTTCTGCTGATCGCCGTTCCTGCGCTAGCGTCGAGCCGTTACGTCAGCGACCGGCAGGGCGCGCCCATCGCGTGGCAGCCGTGGAACGCCACCGCCCTCGCGCGCGCGACGAAAGAGAATCGCCCCATCTTTCTCTCCGTCTGCTTCGCTGCATCGAACGAGTGCTATCGCATGCATCGCGAAGCATTCCTCGTCGGCGAGACCGCCGAGACGATGAATGCCTACTTCATCCCGGTGCTCCTCGACCCCATCGAACATCCGGAGATCGCCGAGTCGTATCAAACCATTTTGCGATCGATGACCGGCAAGCGCGGCTATCCCGCGAACTTCATCCTCGCGCCGACGCTCGAGCCATTCGTCGCCGCGGGGTACCTCGAAGCCGGGGATCTCAGTCGCATCCTCATCATCAACGCCAATCGCTGGGCCAACGAACGCGCCGCGGTCATCAGCGAAGCGAAAGCGAACGTGATGAAAGCGCGTGACCTCGCGGAGAAACGCGCGCCGCTGCCCGTCGACGAGAAAACCATGGAAGCCGTCGTCGACGACATCGCGAAACGTTACGACGCGACCAACGGCGATTTCGATGCTGCACCGCCGCGCCGTCCGCATCCGATGCTGCTCTCGTTTCTGCTGCGCTACTCCGCGCGCACGAAACACGAAGGCATTCGCGGCGTTGCGATCGAGACGCTGCGCAAACTCGCCGTCGCACCGATTCGCGATCAACTCGGCGGCGGCTTTCATCGTGCGGCGCGTGATGCCGCGTGGCGCGATCCGTACTTTGAAAAAATTCTCACCGATCAGGCACTGCTCGCGCTCGCATACATCGACGCCGCGCAGCTCACGAACGATCCTGAGCTCTCCTACGTCGCGCGCTCCACACTCGACTACGCCGCATCCGATTTGCGCAATCCGCGCGGCGGCAGCTTCGACTCCGCGCAGGACGCGTACAACCTCGTGCCGGGACAAGGACCCGAAGCGGTCAACGGCGATTTCTATTTGTGGACGACGGACGAGATCACGCGTCTCGTCGGACGTGATGACGCGCTGAAACTCTTTCGCGTCTACGGCATCGCCGAAGGGAAGAAGAACCTGCCGGTTCTGCAGGACGCGCGCTTCTTTCACGAGACGTACGACGAGCTCGCGGCACCGATCGGAAAGATGTTGTCGGTGCGACAGAAACGTCCGGAGCCGTTTCGCGAATTCACCGGCGTCGCCGGATGGAACGGGTTGATGATCTCCGCGTTCGCGCGCGGTGCCGCCGCGTTCGATACCGGTCGTTATCTCGATGCCGCGAAGTCCGCGGCGCTCACGCTCACATCGAAACTTTGGAACGCGCAGAAGAAAACGCTCTATCGCACTGACGCCGCGGCCACGCCGCAGCTCGAAGCGCTGAGTGAAGACTACGCGTTCGTGATTCAGGGATTGCTCGATCTCTTCGACATCTCGTATGAAACGAAGTGGCTCGATCTCGCCGTGGCGATGCAGCGCCGTCAGGACGAGTTGTTCTGGGATGCATCGCAAGGTCACTACGCGACGGGATCGAGCGTGCCGCAGTCGCTGCGCGGACTGCTCGTCGAAACCGACGACGAAACGCCGTCAGTGAATGCGGCGTCGGCGGTGAATCTGCTTCGACTCGCGGCGCTCACGGGCGATGCAACGTGGCGCTCGCGCCCCGCGACGATTTTCGAATCGTTCGGCGGACGACTAAAAACGAACGGCTCCGACTACGCGCAACTCGCCGCGGCATACGAGATGTCACTCATCACTCCGCGGATCGTCGTCGTCACCGGCGACACGCGCAAGCCCGAAACCGCCGATGCCCTGCGCACGATTCATTCGCGCTGGGAACCGATGCGCGCAACGCTGTTTCTTCCAGTCAAAGGAACCGCACGCGATCTCATGACCCGCGCGCTGCCGTTCACCGCCGCACTGCAATCGGATCCGGAGCAGGTGATTGTGTACGAGTGTGCGAAAGGGGAGTGCCGGAAGAGGTAGTCGGTTGTCGGTAGTCGGTAGTCGGGAGAACCGCTCCGCCAAGAAACTCGTGGTTGGGTGGTGGCCTCCCGACTACTGACTACCGACTACCGACTACAATCCTCTCAATGCGCCCGGCCAATGCCGTCGTTGCGGTCGTCGACGACGAGGACAACATTCGTGAGACCGTCGCCTTCGCGTTGCGTCGCGAGGGATATCCCGTCGAGTTGTATGCAAACGGCCGTGAGGCATGGCGCGCGTTTCAGCAGAAACTGCCCGGCCTCGTGATCCTCGACATCATCATGCCGGAGATGGATGGCCTCGAGCTGTGTCGCAAGATTCGCTCGATGTCGGAGTCGACGCCGATCATCTTTCTCACCTCGCGCGACGAAGAGCTCGATCGCGTCCTCGGGCTCGAGATCGGCGCCGACGATTACCTCTGCAAACCGTTCTCGATGCGCGAGCTGCTCGCACGTGTGAAAGTCCTCTTTCGCCGCGCGGCGATCGATCACGGCGCAACGCGTCCCGCTGCCGATGCGCCGGTGCGACACGGCGATCTCGAGCTCGATCTGCAACGCTATTCCGTGCGCTGGAGAGGCACGCCGCTCACGCTCACGGTCACCGAGTTCATGATGCTGCACGCGCTCGTGCGCTATCCGGGTCACGTGAAAACACGCAAGCAGTTGCATCAGGACGGCTATCCGCACGACGCGTACGTCAGTGATCGCACGATCGACAGTCACATCAAACGGGTGCGCCGTAAATTCGAAGACGCGGACGCGACATTCGATCGCATCGAGACCGTGTATGGTCTCGGCTATCGATGGAAAGAGTGAGGCGGAATTGAAAATTGAAAATGCAAAATTGAAAGAGCGCTCTCGCCAGGGCCGCGGTTTCAATTTTCAATTTTCAATTTTCAATTCCTCACCAGGCGCATGAAACTGCGCTCCTTCTCCCGCCTCGGCGTTCGTCTCCTCGCGTTCAACATCATCCTCGTCTTCCTGCCGATCGGCGGCGTGCTCTTTCTCGATCAATACGAGAAGACACTCGAAACCGCGGAGACGCGCGACCTCACGCATCGCGCGCGATTGCTCGCCGCATCGATCGCGCAACACGGCGCACTCGATGCCGACGCATTCGAAGACATCATTCGCCGCGCGAAGATCGATGACCTGCGCGTGCGTCTCATCGACGCGCGTGGCGACGTGGTTGCCGACTCGCGCGAGATCGTGCGTCCCGCGCCGCAGAAGCCGCCGCGCACCGATCGTCAGAACGTGCTCTATCGCATCGGCGCATGGATCGTGCGTCCGATCCTGCGTTTCGTGCGCGCGCCCGAAGAACCGCTCGAAGCAGACTTTTACGAAAACGCGATGCGACTCAGCGGGCCGGAGATCGCATCCGTACTGCGCGGCCGCGATACGTTCGAAAAGAAAATCGCGAACGAGCAACGCAGCGTGACGTTGTATCGCATGACGCCGGTCGTCGTTGGCGGCTGGACCATCGGTGCAATCGTCGCGTCGAAGAGCACGTACACGATCCTGCAGGATCTTTACGTCGTGCGCTTGCGCGTGATGCGCATCTTCATCGCGTCGCTCGTCGTCGGCATTCTCGTCTCGATCTTCTTCACGACGACGATCGTTGGCCCGCTGCGGCAGCTGCGCATGGACGCGCGATCCGTGCTCGATCGTCGCGGACGACTCGGATCCCGTCACTTCAAAGGCTCGAATCGTCTCGATGAGATCGGCGAGCTCTCGCGCGCGCTCGAACGCATCATGCGCAGACTCGATGCGCACGTTGCGTTCGTCGAAGCGTTTGCAAGCGACGTTGTGCACGAGCTCAAGAACCCGCTCGCATCAATTCGCAATGCGAACGAAATGATCGCGGACGTCAGCGATCCCGCAGATCGCCGCCGCTTTGTCTACGTCATCGAACAGGAAGTCGCGCGCATGGAGCGCCTGCTTTCCGGAGTGCGTGAAATCTCGATGATCGATTCGCGTCTTGTACGCGAGCAGCCGATGCCTGTCGATCTCGGTGCGTTGTTGATGCAGATCGTCGAAGGCTTTCGTGCGCGCGAAGGATCGCGTGTTCGTTTCGATTTACAACTCGCCGACGGTGCATTGATGGTCGAAGCGTCGGAAGATCGATTGACGCAGGTCTTCGAAAACCTGCTCGACAACGCGCTGAGCTTCTCGCCGCCGGGAGGCACGATTCGTGTCGACGTCACGCTCGATGGCAACGCGATCGTCACGCGAGTTGCGGACATGGGACCGGGAATCGCGGACGCGAATCTCGCGCGCATCTTCGATCGCTTCTTCACGCAACGACCCGATGCGTCACGCGTTGGTCACACTGGATTGGGACTGGCGATCGTTCGCGCGATTGTTGAAGCGTACGGAGGCAGCATCGTGGCGGCGAACGGAGAGCGAGGCGCGGTCTTTACGATTCGACTCCCGCGCAAATGAACTTGCGTGGTGGTGGTGCGACCGTTGTGAGCCTGTCGTAACGCTGCGCGTGAATGCATCGCGAAACCGATGATTTCCCTAACTGACCTAAGGGATTCCTCACGGAAATCCGGCAGATTTGTAGTTGCCAGCCTGAGGCGAGCGGGTAATATGGTGTTGCGCCGAACCACATCTGCGTCGATGCGGCAAGGCGTCCCAAAGTTCGGTCCAACGCAACACAGTATTAAGCGAGAGGACAGAGGCATTGCCTGAGGCACCGCCGTTGGGTGAGTACGGCCTTAGGCAGGTAAGGAAAGATAGACTTCGACCGGAGAAGGAAGTACACTCACCATGGCTGTTCTTCCGGTCATTTCAATGCAAACAGGAGAGAGTGTGAGTCCTGCAAAGAGCAATCGCGGTCGTCCCATTGTCCACACCGAGCCCTGGGCGAAGATCACGGTCGTACTGCTCGACCGTCACGTCGCCTATCTCGATCGCCTCGCCATCGACATTCGTTTGAAGCATGGCAAAGCGATCAGCAGGGCTGAGATCATCCGCGGCCTGATCGAGGGGGCTTTCCAGAGTGGAACCGACCTGTCTCAGGCTGATTCGATCGACTCGATCGTAGAGCTCCTGACGAGCTCGAAGAAAAAAGTCGCTCGTTAGGCCGCGAACTACGGCACCGGGCTGAAGTCGACTTCCCGCCGAGCCTTCCAGCGGCGAGACGGGCAATTTCTTCTTCACTGCAGGCATCCGTCAGGTCGATCCCGCTCTCTTCCACTCGGTCCAGGAGTGTACGAATCAAGTGGGGTAACCCGAACGAAGCCGGCATGTCCGGATTCATTTCATGGGCAAGCTGCCCGAGGTAGTCCAGGTGTTTTCCCGAAAGGACGATTGTTTCCATCTCCTGGGCCGATCGTCCTTCCTGTGTAGGTGGCATGAGGTGCATTCAGGACAGCTCCGAATTAGGAGTGACTGGCGCGACCAAATCCCTACCCTGAAGTTCGAAGATTTTTTGAGGGCCGCCGCAAGGCGGCCCTTTTTTCAAGCACTTACGGTTTCTCCGCCTTGCCGCCGTCACGACGCGGGGTCGGATTGTGATCGGGTGAACTGAAGCGACCCGCCGCCCCGCCGCTCGACGATCCCGAGCTCTGCAGGTCGCTAGCGCCTTCGGCGCCGAGCGCTTCGTTTTGCACGGACTTGTCGCGGCCGCCGGAAATGTGATCCTCGTGCGGCCGATACTCTTTGATTGTCCCTTCACGGTTTGCCATAGTGACCTCCACCCGCAAACGGAGCGATGCCCATGCCATGGCATCGAGCTTGGAACCGCGCACCTCGTGAGTACTCAGCAATACGATGCAGTGATCGTCGGCTCCGGACCGAATGGTCTCAGCGCGGGCATCGTGCTCGCGCAAGCCGGTCTCTCCGTGCTCGTTCTCGAAGCGAAGGAAACGATCGGCGGCGGCGCGCGCACGGAACAGGTCACGCTGCCCGGGTTTCATCACGACATCTGTTCGGCGATTCATCCGATGAGCGTCGTGTCGCCGTTTCTGCGCACGTTGCCGCTCGCGGACTTTGGTCTGGAATGGGCGTATTCGCCGGCCGCGATCGCGCATCCACTCGATGACGGCACCGCGGCGACGCTCGAGCTTTCGCTCGATGCGACGGCCGCGCGACTCGGCGAGGACGCGACGGCGTATCGCGATCTCATGAAGCCATTCGCGTCGAAAGCCGGAATGCTGTTCGACGAGATTCTCAAACCGATTCTGCCGTTGCCTCCACCCAGGCATCCCTTCCTTCTCGCACACTTCGGTCTCCTCGGGCTGCAATCCGCGACGCGGCTCGCGAAGCGATTCAAGACGAAGCACGCGCGCGCACTACTCGCCGGCGCCGCGGCGCATTCGTTTCTGCCGCTCGAGCGCATCGGATCCGCGTCGTTTGGACTCGCGCTGATTCTCGCGGGACACGCGACCGGCTGGCCTGCGGCGAAAGGCGGCTCGATCTCGATCATCAACGCAATGGCGCGCATGCTCGAGCAACTCGGCGGCGAGATCCGCACGAATCACGAAGTGCGCTCACTGCGCGATGTGCCGTCGTCGCGCTTCGTGTTCTTCGACGTCACTCCGCGTCAGCTCGCGCGCATCGCCGGTGATGCATTGCCATCCGGCTATATGAAAAAACTTCGCGCGTTTCGTTACGGCCCGGGCGTGTGCAAGATCGATCTCGCACTCGACGGCCCGATCCCGTGGAAATCCGCGGAGTGCGCGCGCAGTGCGACCGTGCATGTCGGCGGGACGCTCGAAGAGATCGCGGCGCACGAGCACGCGGTATTCAACGGACGCATGACGGAGAAGCCGTTCGTGCTCGTCGCGCAACAGAGCATGTTCGATGCGACGCGCGCGCCGGAGGGGAAGCACACGGGCTGGGCGTATTGTCACGTGCCGCACGGTTGGGACGGCGATGCGACGGAGTGGATCGAGCAGCAGATCGAACGCTTCGCGCCGGGATTTCGCGATCGCATTCTCGCGCGTCACACGATTCGCGCATCGCAATACGAGCAGCACAATCCGAACATGATCGGCGGCGACATCGGCGGCGGTGCGAACGTGATGAAGCAGTTTCTCGCGCGACCGTTTCCGAAACTCGATCCGTATTCGACGCCGAATCCGCGCATCTTTCTTTGTTCGAGCTCGACGCCGCCGGGCGGCGGAGTGCATGCGATGTGCGGATATTGGGCAGCGAAGAGTGCGTTGAAGCGCCTCTAACGTTCGGCGCGCAGTTCTTCGCGCTTGCGTTCCTGCACCATGTTCCGCACGCGTTCATCGACGCGCTTCGCATCTTCCTCGGACAGTGTCTCTTTTTCCTGCTGCACGCCGTCGCTCGTGCCGCCGCTTGCATCGACGATGCGCTGCACGACCGCGCGCCAGTTTGCATCCTGCGCGGGCGCGCCGACGGTCCGCACCGCGAGCCAGTCGAGAAGATTCGCCGCGCGCGTCCAGGTGTCGATTGCGAAGCGCAGCGCGCCATCGGATTCGCTTGTGCGGAATTCGACGATGCCCGCGAGTGGATGTCCTTCGATCGTCGCGAAGACGATGTGCGCCGGCTCCGAGACTTCGACGCGCACTTGAAAATTGCCGCGCAGCGGAAGTGCGCCGGTCATCGTGGCGCCTTTCTCGATGCGGTCGGGCGCGCCCGGTTCGGCGACGAACTCGATCGGCATGAAGTCGTTCACGTGCTCGCGAAAGTGCGTCATCAGCGATGCGGGCGTATGTCGCGAGCCGCGAATGTCGGCGTAGAACGTTTTGTGTTGCAACGCGCCGACGCCGTCGTCCGGCCGCAACTCGTTCAACGCGTCCGCGAGTTTGCGCAGACCTTCGTCGAGCGGCGTGGTCGTGATGCCGAGGAGCTGCGCGGCGTCGCGATTGCGGAGAACGTTCTTCTCCTCGAGCATCGTCAGCTTGTTGTCGTCGACCGGAATGTCGGCGAGCAGCGACGTGAGACGCGTGGTCCACTGCGCGAGCGGCATCGGCACCGGAATCGCGACCGGCGAGCGTCCCGTGATCTCGCTGAACTTTGCGACGAGCTCGCGAATGTTCGTGATGTCCGGGCCCGCCGCTTCGAGCGTTTCTCCTGCGAGATCGTCACGCTCGACGACGGTCGCGAGAATCTTCGCGAGATCCTCGTGCCAGATCGGTTGGAACTCCTGCTTGCCGTCATCGATCACCGGAATCGCGGGCAGCGTGCGTACCATCTTCAGAATCGTCGAGATCACTTCGTCGCCGGGCCCGTAGACGTTGCCGGGACGCACGATCGTCCACGGCACATCACTCGCGCGCACGAGATTTTCGGCGTCACGTTTCGATTGGTGATAGTCCGATTGACCAACGTCCGCGCCTAACGACGAGACGAACACGAAGCGCTTCACGTTCGCGCGCTTCGCTTCATCGAGCATGTTGCGCGTGCCGCCGACGTTGATGCGTTCGAACGTGGTCTCCGGCGGATTCTCCGTGACGATGCCGGCGATGTGAATGACGACGTCGACATCATCGGCAGCGCCGCGAATCGATTGTGGATTGCCGATGTCGCCGCGCACCGGCTCGACGCCGGGCCACTGTTTCGCGTCGTCCTCTGCATGACGCGACAGCAATCGCACGTGATGACCGCGCGTGATGAGCTCCGGAATCACACCTTCGCCGATGACGCCGGTACCGCCGGTCACGAGGATTCTCATGCTCCGCCATGGAGCATGGCCAGTGCCACTCAGTGCGGCAAACCGAATGCGTAATACAAACCGCACAGCACCGCGAGCACGATCGCGCCCGCGCGTAATTCGCGCGCGCGTCCGCTGAGAAGTTTCATGATCGGATAGAGCACGAGTCCGGCGGTGAGTCCGTTCGCGATGTTGAACGTGAAGACCATGACGACGACGGTCGTGAACGCGGGCACGAGCTCGGTCAGGTCATCGAAATCGATCTTCGCCACGGCGCC
>JBQCJC010000582.1:0-8600 GCA_051953135.1 Thermoanaerobaculia bacterium
AACAACCCCGACCCCCAAACACCAAACCCGGCCCCGTGTGGGGCCCGGATCCCCCCCCCACCGCGGCCCCCGCGCCCCTGGGCCCTGTCGCACGAGGCACAGCGTCCCGCGGCCTACGTCACCACCGAGAACACGATCGCCATCAACAGCAGCGCGACTACCCCCACCGTCACCCACATCGCCTGAATGGTCGGCTTGTGCATGTTCACGGTTTCGCGGCGTTCGCCGAGAAGGTACTGGAGGTATTCGATGCGCGGTTTGAGCACGCCGACTTTGTCTTCGACGTTCGGATACAGCACTTCATTGATGCCCGGCACGATCACGACAGGAATGAACGTCGCGCCGCCGGTGCGAGTGATGTATTCGTTCAGCGGCTCGTTGTGCGGGAGGTCGCTGGTGCAGACGAGGCAGTGATAGACGGTGGTCGATTGCAGCACCGACAACACTTTCCCGCCGACGTCTTTCGCCGAGTAGGTCTGCACGACGGACTCGGAGGTTTGTCGAAGGATGCGTTCGTTGAGATCGGGGATGCGCGTGAAAATGAAGACGGTCTCGCCCGAGGTGAGAGGAAGTTTCTCGGAACGTCGGTAGATGATCTCGCCGTATTCATCCCACCACTCCGGTCCTTGCTCGGTCGTGAAGCCCTCATCGGCGAGGCGCGACATCAACCTGAGAACCGGGTCAGTTCCCTCGGGGGATTCAATCGGCTTTTCGGCTTTCAGCTCTTGCATATTTGTTGACGAGACGAATCAGGTCGTCGAATTCAAACGGCTTGCCCATGTAATCGTCGGCGCCGCACGTGCGCGCTTTTTCGGCGATGTCGCGATCGCCACTGACGATCACATACGGAATGCCCTGCGTCTCCGGCGACGATTTCAGCGTCGAGCACAACGTCTCGCCACCCATGCCTTTGATGGTGAGGTCGGCGAAAATCATGATCGGACGACTGGTGCGCGCGGTGTCGAGCGCGGTTTGTCCATCGGCCACGACATTCGATTCGTAGCCGTTGCGCTGCAGGACGAGTGAGATGAGACGCGCGACCTGCGGATCATCTTCGACGACGAGAATCACGAACGCCTCCCCGCCTCAGTCAGATGTCGAAACGAATGCGCACGCCCTTGCGTGCGTGTCCGAGGGCTGCGCCAGCGAATGCGCCGAGCGCGTTGGAGATCGTGTCCGGAAACGACGTGACGCGTGTCGGTAAGGACTGCTGCCATAACACCATTGTGAACGCGAGCGCCGCCGCGCCAATGACGGTGATGAGGTACGTGACGCGCCGCGAACGCGACGGACGGTCGAGTGCGACGAAGGCCAGGAAGCCCCACGGCACGAACAACAACGCGTTGGCCGCCACCGGCATGAGAAACGCGAGCAGCACGCCGCGAGAGACGGGACTGCGTTTCGCGCCGAGCAGATGCGCGAGCATCTCGCGCATCGGATGCGTCTCCGCGGCGTACGCCTTGCCGGAGAGCAGCCACAGAAGCGCGATCATCGACGCGGTGACGAGTGCGAGCAACGCCACCGTTACCGGTTTGCGCACCGCGACCACGTGAACCCGGCTCTTCCCCATCGGGGCGGATTATGCAACGAGACATCACTGGGACGGGGCCGATTGCCAGATTCATGCAAGGTTCGGTTTATTGGTTGATGGTTGTCGGTTGTTGGGAGGCCACCACCCACCTACGTGTTTCTCGGCGGAGCGGTTCTCCCAACAACCAACAACCGACAACCAACAACCGATTACAATCCCAATAACTTGTCCTCGCCCATCTTCGCGCCCTATCGAGACATCGCCCGACACGTCGCCGCTCGACTCGCTGCATCGCGCGAGCAGTGTGATCCGCTCGCTCCGTGGAGCGAGGACGTGATCGTGCCGTCGCTCGGTGCGGCGAATCAGATTTCGCTCGAGCTGCTGCGCATTCTGCCGAACGGAATCGCGGGCGTGCGGTTGCGCACGATCGATGACTTTGCGAAGTCGCTCGTTACCGGCGTGCGTGTCGCGAGCGAAGCGGAGCGGCGGCTCGCGATGAGACTCGCGAGTCGCGGCGTTGAGCATTCGATGATGGAGAGCCGCGGCGTGGCGTCGATGCTCGAGCGGGCCTATCGCGACGTGCGCGACAGCGGGCTGTCGCTTTCGGACTTTGCGCGCCGCGCAAACAACGCGCGCGGGCTTCGCAACGCGGGACGTACCGAGGCGATCGTCACGGCGTGGCGGAACTACGAACAACTCATCGCCGCGCTTGGCGTACTCGATCCGTCGGAGCTGCTGCTTCGCGCCGCGCGTGCGATTGATGCCAGCACGACGCCGCAGATCGTCGCCGGCTTCTACGACATGACCGGCGCGCAGTGGCAAGTCGTCGATGCGCTGCGCAAAGCGAATCGACTCGCCGCGGTGTTCATCCCGACGAAGGAGCGGTTCGCGCAGCCATTCATTCAGCGATTCGAGGCAACAGCGGCAACGATGCCGAGCTCCGAGTCGCAGGGCGAAGTGCTGCAATACGACTCGCCGTTCAACGAGCTTCGCGATGTTTGCCGCCGCGTCTCCGAACAACTCGCGAGCGGCATCGATGCGAAAGACATCGGCATCGTCGCGCGCTCGTTCGATCCGCACGACATTCGTTTGCTGCATCGCTTTGCGAATGAATTCGGATTTCGCACGACGCTCGAAAACGAGATCGATCTGAAATCGCATCGCATGGGTCGCGCCGCGCTCACGTTGCTGCGACTGCGCGATCGCGACTTCCCTCGCAGCGATGTGCTCGAGCTCGTGCGCGACGGGTTGAACGTGCAGACGAAGTTGAACGTCGATGCCGTCGATGTCGCGACGCGACGCGCGCGCATCGCGGGCGGAACCACCGAAGAACTGAAACCGATGCGTGGACGATCGCCGGTCATCGACGGCTACATCGCACTCGTCGGCGAGCTCGAACATCTCACGCGCGAGGTACTCACCGATTTCGCGCCGATGTTCACGATCGAAACCGAAGAGGATGCAAAAGCGGCCGAAGCATTGGATGCGATCGCTGCGCTCTTCAAACGGTTCAACAAGCCGCCGATCGCCGCCGATGTGATCGACGCCATCGATCACGTTTCACTCTCCCGGCCACGGTCAACCGACAACCAACACCCAATCATCTGGGTCGACAACGTGATGCGTTTCCGCGGACGCGCGTTCACGCATCTGCACGTCGTGCGCATGCAGGACGATCTCTTCCCGCAACGCCGCACGGAAGATCCGCTGCTGCCCGATTCCGATCGCCGCATCCTCGACCTGCGCGAGATCGGCGATGGTCGCGACGAAGAGCAACTCCTCTTCTCACTCGTGCGCGATGCCGAATCGTTGTCCTTCGCCGCCGGCGATGGCTTCGGCAAAGTGCTGCGGCCGTCGCGCTATCTTCGCGCATTCACGAACACGCGCAGCGTGATCGTGGAAACTGAGCGCAAAACGCCAATCGCGAATCGCCAGCTCCAACTCCTCGTGAACGCCGGCACGCGCTCGCCGTTCGACGGGTACATCAGCGACTTCACGTCGCCACTCGAATCGCTCACGCCGACGCAGCTCGAAGACTTCGGCGAATGCCCGCAGAAGTTTCTGCTCAAGCACATTCTCAAAGTCGAGGACATCGAAGATCCCGAGCGCGCGCTGCAGATTCATCATCGCGACAAGGGCACGATCGATCACGAGATTCTCGAGCGTTTCTACAAGGACACGAGCGAAGCACAACTGCACGAGGCCGCGGCCGCGCTGCCGAAACTTCCGGACGAACTGATCGCGCGCCTCGATGCGCTCGTCGACGAAGAGTTCGACAAACACGAGCACGTATATCCACCGTTCAATCGCACGGTGCGCGACATCGAGCGCCGCGCGACGAAGCGCATCCTGCGCGAGTTCATCGCTACCGACATCGCCGATCTCGCGGCGCAGGAGCTCGTGCCGAAATGGTTCGAATACCGCTTCGGCCGCAAGCACAAGGAAGCGGCGAATCATCCCGATCCGTTCGTCGTCGACACGGACGTGATGAAGGTGAAAGTCGAAGGCACGGTCGATCGCATCGACGTCGGGCCGGAGCGCTTTCGCATCGTCGACTACAAATCAGGCAAAGCGGGACGGCACGCGAATCTCGCGGAGAAGATCGATCGCGGCGTGCGCCTGCAACTCGCGCTGTACGCGATGGCGGTGACGGAGTTCTTCGCGGCCGATCCGCAAATCGTGTCCGGCACGATCAAGCCGCTGGTCGCGGGCGATGTGAAAGCGGAGAAGTTCGCGTTTGCGCTGCACGAAAAACGCGAGACGCTGCTGGAGACGCTGCAAATCTTCATGCGTGCGATCGCCGCCGGCGCGTTCCCCGCGTTTCCGAATGAGAACGACCTCGAATTCAATTCGTGCAAGTACTGTCCGGTGAATCACTCATGCCGCACGAAGCACGATGCGGAGGAGCGTTACGCGCTGCAGCAACTGAGCGATCCGCGAACGTTGTTGCAACGGAACGCCGCCGGCTCGGCGGCTGAGCACGCGGCGTCTCACCGCCCGGAGAGCGAATGAGCCAGCAATCTCTCTTCGATCTCATCACCCAAACAGCACCGCCGCCCGAACAAAAAACCGCGCCGCGCAACATCGTCATCGAAGCAGGCGCCGGCACCGGCAAAACCACCGCGATCGTGGCCGAGGTGCTGCGATTGATGGGCGAGCACGAAAACCTTGCGCCCGAGCGCATCGTGCTCATGACCTTCACCGAAAAAGCCGCGGGCGAGATTGCCGATCGCATTCGCACCGCGCTCGAAGAATTGTCGGCATCGACCGCGACGGGCTGGCCGATCGGATCGCCGAATCCGCTCGTCACGTTCGACGATGCGAAACGCGCACGACTCGCGCATCACCTCGAAAACATCGACGCGCTGCGCTCGCAAACGATTCACTCGTTCTGTCAGTCGCTGCTGCGCGGCTTCCCGATCGAAGCGGGACTCGATCCGCAATTCAAGATCATCGAAGGCTTCGAGCGATCGCTGCTCTACGGCCAGGTGTACGACGCGTGGGTCGATCACGAAACGCGCGTCAGCCCGACGCCGGAGATCGTGCACGAGTGGGAGTTGCTCTTCGCGCACGTCGGCTATCTCTTCATGATTCGCGAGATCGTGATGGTGATGCTCAATCGCCGCGATCTTCTCAACGAGACCGATTACGACTTCGGCGATTTCGACGAGATTCGCGGCGGATTGCTCGAAGTGCTCACCGCGATTCGTCGCAGCGATGACGACAACGGCGACGAGCACGCGCGCCGCATCTACGCCTACGTTCGCGCGACGCCGCCCGACTTCACGAACATCGAAGAGTGCATCGCGTATCTGCAGCCGATCGGCACGAGCGTGCGCGAAGCGAACCTGCCGCGCAAAGGCTTGCTGAAACCGGCGATCGAGTTTTTGCGCGCTGGTGCGAAGGGACGCAGCCTTCACGATCGTCTCGTCAGCCATCGCGCGGCGATGGCGCTGCTCGCGCTCACGCGTCGCTTCATCGCCTTTCTCGATGAAGAAAAACGCAAGCTCGGCGTCGTCGACTTCGACGATCTCCTGCTGCGCACACTGGCGCTGCTCGACGATCCGGCCGTGCTCGCGCGGGCACGCTCGCAATTCGACTACATCTTCGTCGACGAGTTTCAGGACACCGATCGCACGCAGGCGCGCATCATCGACAAGCTCGCGCGCGATGCGAACGATCGCTACGTGCCGGGCAAGACGATCGTGGTCGGCGATCCGAAGCAATCGATCTACGGATTTCGTCGCGCTGATCCCGAAACGTACTACCGCATGACCGAGGATCTGGTGCGGCATGGAGCGGAGCCGCGGAAACTCACCGATCAATACCGCAGCGACCCCGCATTGCTCGATGCGATCAATGCGTTGTTCGCGCGACTCTTTCCGAATGCGGTACACGACCCGAATGTCTTTCGTCCCGCATATCACGCGCTGCGCGCCGCGCGAACGTCATCGCGACGCACGCTCGATGCGCGCGTGACGATGCTGCACGCGCAGCACGAGGATCGCGCCGACCGTTACTTCGTCGAAGCGGAGACCATCGCGGAGTGGATTCGCGCGAATCGCGATGGCAGTGCGCATGATCTGCAGCGCTTCGCGATTCTCTTTCGGCGCCTCACGAAGCTCGACGATTACCTCGACACGTTCGATCGCTACGGCATCGACTACGTCCTGCCGCCGACGCGTTTGTTTCTCGATCGTCGCGCGCCCGTCGAACTGCTCGCGGTGCTGCGCGCGATCGCGTATCCGTTCGATTCCGGCGCGCAGATCTCCGCGGCGCGCAGCGCGTACTTCGCGCTGACCGACGACGAGATCGTGCACGGGATGATGCGCGGTGAACAGGAGACATGGACGAAGTTCACCGCGAGCATCGCGCGGTTTCGCGAGGCCGCACGTCACGCCACGGTCTCGGAGCTGATCGATCTCGTCATTCGCACGACGAACATCGAGCGCGTGTACGAGACGTCGCGCGATGGGCAGCGACACCTGCGTCATCTCGAGCACGTGCGCGCGATCGCGTTTCAGTACGACCAGAACAGCGGCGGCTCGGTGCGGCAGTTCGTCGATGAGATCGAACGCCGTCGCAGCGAGCCGGAAGAGATGGAGCCGAGTCTCGCCGATGAATCGCAGAACGCGGTGCGCATCCTTTGGGTGCACGCGGCAAAGGGACTCGAGTTCGAAACCGTGATCCTTCCGGATCTCTCGTTCCCGATCGCGAGCAGCGATGCGATGCAACTCTTCACCGTCGAGGAACCGCGCAGCATCGTGCTCGCGGGCCGCGCGGAATCGATCAGCGGCAACTTTCGCAATGCGGATGGCGAGAAGCTGAAGAAGATCTCCGGATTTCGCGAAGAGGCCGAGATGCGGCGCTTGTTCTACGTCGCGGTGACGCGCGCGAAGACCGACGTCGTGTTCGTGTGCAACACCGGTGAAGACACGAAGAACACCGGCTTCATGAAGTGCCTCACCGAAGGACTCGGCGTCGACTTCAAATCGCTCGCATCGTTGTGGAACGCGGACGGTCGCGAAGTGCGCGATACGACGATCGGTCCGGTCGCGTTCGAGAAGCGCGCGGTGCAAGGCGCGACGGAACGCGTGCGTCCGCGTTTGCATGACGCTGCGATCGAGCGCGAGCTCGCATCGTCTCCGATCGTTCCAATCGAGATACCGGTGCCTGAAGTGCAGCTCGAGATTGCGACGCGCGGACGCAACGACGCGCGGCGGCGAGTGATCGGCACGCTGCTGCATCGCGTGCTCGAACTGTGGGACTGGACGTCGAACGTCGAGCCGGTGTTGCAGCAGGCCGCGAATGAATTCGCCGCCGAGGGCATCGTGATCGGCGAAGTGCGCAAGCGGTTGCGCGCGCTGTCGGCGTCGCAAATATTCGTGCGCATTCGCGATGCTGAACAACTCGGCCGCGAGTTTCCGATTCGCTTCGTCGATGAGCACGGCGCGCTCGTCGAACGCCGCATCGATCGCTTGATTCGTGAGAACGATCGCGAGCTTGTTATCGACTACAAAACCGGCACACCGGACGACGTGCGATTGCAGAAGGATCGCGAGCAGGTCGCGCGCTACTGCGATGCGATTCGCGCGATCACCGGACGCGAGTGCGAAGGCTTGATCTGGTACGTGCAGGACGATCGCGCCGAAGAAGTGCGGCGGGCGTGACCTCGCCGTTCCACTAGAATCCTCGCGTGCCGCTGTCGAAAGTCATCCTGCTCTCGTTCATCACCCTCGTCACGATGGTGAATCCCCTCGCGGTCATTCCGTCGTTCGTCGCGCTGACGCACAACGTGTCGCGGCGCGGCCGCGCGCGCGTCGCACTCGTCGCAGGCGCGGCATGCATCGTCGTGCTCACGCTGTTCCTCGTGGCCGGCAACTGGGTCTTCAAATTCTTCGGCATTACCGTGCCGGCGTTTCAAATCATGGGCGGCATCATCTTCTTCACGAATGCGCTGCGCACGCTGGTCGAGGATGACGAACGCCGCGCGTTCAACATCGGCGGGGAAAAACGAATGGACGATCACGATCGCGAAAAATCGGAGATCGATCCGGCGTCGATCGCGGTCGTGCCGCTCGCGATTCCGATGCTCTCCGGTCCGGGCGCGATCACGTCGACGATGGTGCTCGTGAATCTTTACCCGCGTGTCGATCAGAAACTCGCCGTGACGGTGGCGATTTTCGGCGTCGGTCTCGTGTCGTATATCGTGTTGCTCGCGGCGGTACCGCTGTCGCGTTTCATCGGTGATCGCGGCCGCGCGGTGTTCACGAAAGTGATGTCGCTGTTGTTAGGCGCGATCGGCGTTCAGTTCATCATCAACGGATTGAAGCCGGTGTTGACGGAGATCATTCGCGCGTCGTGAGCATGAAGGCGGTCTTTCTCATCAACGAGAAGTCGGGCAAGCGCCGCGACTTCGATCTCGCCGACGTCATTCGACGCGCGTCGCCGTTCGAACATCGCATCGTGTCGTGCGAGAACAAGGACGACGTCGATGCGATTGTCGAGGATGCGGAACGCGATGCGGTCGATGTGCTCTACGCCGTTGGCGGCGATGGCACCGTGCACG
>JBQCJC010000583.1:0-11065 GCA_051953135.1 Thermoanaerobaculia bacterium
CAGGTGAAAGGCGCGGCCGGCTTTTCCGCGGGCGCAGGCAATCGCGTGTGCGATACCTACGGCGTCGCCCTCGGCAACAACGCCAAATCCGGCGGCCCGCTCATCAACGGCAAGTGCGATCCCGATTCGTTCAACATTCGCGGTCTCGCCGCGGTGGCGATCGGCTACAACGTGACCGCCGATCAGGATCACACCACCGCGATGGGCAAGTTCGCATCGAACAACGGCTTCACCGGTACGTTCGTGTGGAGCGACGGTTCGGCCACCGCATCCGCCGATACGTTCCGCAACACGGCGAACAACGAATTTGCAGCGCGTGCAACGGGCGGATTCCGCTTCCGCACGAACCTCGCGGGTACCACCGGTTGCAATCTTCCGGCGGGATCGGGCGTGTTCAACTGCACGTCGACGCGCACGACGAAGGAAAACTTCGCAGCGATCGACGGCGAATCGATTCTCGCGAAAGTGCGCGAGCTGCCGATCACGACGTGGAACTACATCAACGAAGGCGATGCCGTGCGCCACATCGGCCCGATGGCCGAAGACTTCTACGCATCGTTCAAGCTGGGCGTCGGCAACACGACGATTGGCGTGCAGGACCTCGCGAGCGTGACGCTCGCGGCAGTGCAGGCACTCGAAGAACGCACCGCGGAGTTGCAGAAGAAAACCGCGGAGCTGGATGCGCTGCGCGGCCAGATGATGGCGCTTGAAGAGAGACTCGCGGCACTGGAAAAGAAGTAAGTGCGGTGGCGAAGGCCACCGCCTTTCATCCAGCGGCGGCTCACGCCGCCGCATTCCATATCGTTAGATCGCCAACTCGCCCACTACTTCGCTCGAACACGCCACCTGGTTCTTTCCGTTCTTCTTCGCGAAGTACAACGCGGCATCGGCGCGCGCGATCAACTCCGCGCTCGTCGCGCCATCGCGCGGGAACACCGCGACTCCGATACTCACCGTCACGTGCAAGGTCTTCTCGAGCTGCGTGAGCGGGAACACGCGACGCTCCACTAACTCGCGCATCCGATTCGCGGCATCGCGCGCGGAATCGCCGGGAGTATCAGGAAAGATGATCGCGAACTCCTCGCCGCCGTAGCGCGCCACGACATCGGTATCGCGTGCATTGATCATCAACTCCTCGACGATCCCTTTCAGAATCTCATCGCCGACCGGATGTCCGAACGTGTCGTTGATCTTCTTAAAGTTGTCGATGTCGAGCATCGCCAGCGCGAGCTCGTGGCCCGTGCGACTGTGGCGATGAATCTCTTTCGCCAGCGCGTCCTGAAAGTGACGATGGTTGTACGCGGGAGTGAGCGAGTCGATCACCGTGAGGCGCTTGATCTCTTCGTACTGACGCGCGGACTGCAACGCCGTCACGGCCTGCGTCGCGAAGATCTCCAGCGTCCTCACCTTCTCGACTGACGGAATGCGCCGTTCCTGCGGATCGCGCACGGAGAGAAAGCCGATCATCGGCTCTGCACCGCTCTGCGACGGCGCGATCAGCGGCACGATCAGCATGTCGTTCTCGTGCCATTCATCGGGTTTCAAATATCCGTTGTCTTCATCGTCGGGACGCACGAAGAAATCGTGCTCGCTCTTGCGCAGCGCGGTGTGCGAGATGAAGTACGAATTCAGCGCGCGGAACTCGGGATTGAAGAACGTCTCGATCTCCGTGCGCGTCACGCGACGCTTGCGCATGTCGTCCCACACATCATCGAAGCCGATGTGCGCACGCCGCACGAACTCCTGATGCCGCGGATCGAGAATCGCGAACACGGCGCGCTCGAACCCAAGCGCGGACCGAATCGCCTGCGCGATGCGCGTGAGCGCGGCATCGACTTCGAACTGTCCGATGAGACTGTTCGAGACATCGAGAATCGTCGACATCGTCGCGGCATTCGCCTCGAGCTGCATCGTCTTCTCGCGCATCTCGCGGCGCAGCAACTGATCCTGCAGCGAGAGGGCGGTCTGATTCACGAGCAGCGTGAGGAGATTGAGGCTTCCCGCTTTCAGAATCGAAAGGTCTTCGGTCTCGAAGATGAGAATGCCGTAAATGATCTCGGGCGTCTGAATGCCGATCAGCACCTGAATCGCGCGTCCGCTCGACAGCGGGAACTTGCGCATGTCCGATTGAAAGACGAACGCGCGGCTCGGCGCCGATTGCGCGAATCCCGCGGCATCGACCCAGCGCAACACGTCCTGATCAGTCGGCATGCACTCGCCGAAGCGATACACCGTGCCGGCGAGATCGGGATTCGGTTCCCACGTCACTACCGCGCACGCTTTCATCTTCGCGAGCTTCGAGAGCAGCGCCATCAATCGGCGCAGCGTTTCGTGATCGGACTCCGCGGAGAGAATCTGCGTCGAGCTTTCGGTGAGGATCGCGAGCTCGCGATTGCGGCGCACGAGCTCCACGTTCTGCGTCGCGGTCTCGGATTCTTTGCGCAGCGCGTACGCGGCGACGAGGATCGGCAGAAACGCGATCGCGAATCCGACGATGCCCCATGTCGCGTGCAGCATCACTTCGATCGCGACGACGGGCGTGATCAGCAGCAGCGTCTTGCCCTGCATCGTCAACACGCGACGCAGATCGACGGACGCGCCTTCGCCTTCGAAGTAACGACGCACCGCGAGAAACGCGAGATGGATGCTGACGTAGCCGACGAGCAGCAGCGTGTAGCCGGCCATTTTCGCCGCGGGCTCCGCGCCGCGCGCAACCGCGAGCGAGTAGAGCAATCCAACGAGCGCATACGACAACGCGAGCTGCGCGGCGTTGTAGAACGGCTCAATCGTCCACTGCTGCTTCGATCGCGCATCGAACGCCGCATGCAGTCCCGCGCCGACGAGCACCGCGATCAAGACCATGTCGGGGCGGTGAAAGACCACCAGCGCACCGAAAACGACGGCGGTCTCGAATCCCACCGACGCATCGCCAGCATCGACGCGCAGGAACATCGCGACGAGCACCAGCGCCGCGAGCACGAGCTCCGTCCGCAGGTCCGCAACCGAGCCCGCGGCCACCGCCGCAACAAGCAGCAGCGCGGCGACGACGATGGTCGTCACCTTGAACGAATGGAAATATCGGCTGCGCGGCATGGGCGTGGGCGGTGTTGATTGTAGTCGGTTGTCGGTAGTCGGTAGTCGGGAGAACCGCTTCGCAAAGAATTTCGTGGACGGGCGGTGGCCTCCCGACTACTGACTACCGACTACTGACTCCCGTTCCCCCGACAACCGACAACTGACAACGAACAACCGACAACCCATAATGACGCCCCATGTATCGCCCCGTGATCGGACTCGAAGTACACGCGCGGCTTCTCACGCGCACGAAAATCTTCTGCGCCTGCCCCATTACGTTTGGTGCGCCGCCGAATACGAATGTCTGCCCCGTGTGTCTCGGCTATCCCGGAGCGTTGCCGGTGCTCAATCGTCTCGCCGTGGAACTGGCGATTCGCATGGGACTCGCGACCGGCTGCGAGATTCACCATCGCTCCGTCTTCGCGCGCAAGAACTACTTCTATCCCGATCTGCCGAAGGGCTATCAGATCTCGCAATTCGATCAGCCGCTGTGCACAGGCGGCACCGTGCGCGGCGTGCGCATTCGCCGCATTCACATGGAAGAAGATGCCGGCAAATTGATGCACGAGAAAGATGCATCGCTCGTCGATCTCAATCGCGCCGGAGCGCCATTGATCGAGATCGTTACGGAGCCGGACATCACCAGCGCCGAACAGGCCGGGCTCTATCTCACGCGCTTGCGGCAGATCCTGATGTACGCGGGCGTGTGCGACGGGAACATGGAAGAAGGGTCGCTGCGCTGCGACGCGAACGTCTCGATCCACAAAGAAGGCGAGCCGCTCGGCACGCGCACCGAGATCAAGAATCTCAATTCATTCCGTTTCCTCGGCCGCGCGATCGAATACGAGATCGCGCGACAGACCGCCGTGCTCGAAAGTGGCGGCACGATCACGCAGGAAACGCGGCTCTTCGATCCCGTCGCGAACGAAACGCGCGTCATGCGCACGAAAGAAGAAGCGCACGACTATCGCTACTTCCCCGAGCCCGATCTCTACACGCTCGCCGTCGACGACGCATGGATCGACGACGTGCGCTCCGCATTGCCCGCGCTTCCGGATCAGCGCATCGAACGCTATCAGCGCGAATGGGACATTCCGGTGGCCGATGCCGAAGTGCTCGTGACCTCGCGGAGCGTCGCCGATTACTTCGAGGAAACCGCGCTCGCGGCGAACAATCCTCGCGGCGCCGCGAACTGGGTACGCAATGAAGTGCTGCGCGTGCTCAATGACAAGAAGATCGAGATCGAGGCGTACGCGGTGACGCCGGTGATGCTCGGCAATCTCATCAAACTCATCGACACCGGTGCGATCGGCGGCAAAGCAGCGAAAGAAGTATTCGAAGAGATGTCGTCGAGTGGTGAGGCAGCCGAGGTGATTGTCGAGCGGAAAGGGTTATCGCAGGTGAGCGATCCCAACGTGATCCGCGAAGCGGCACAGCGCGTGCTCGACAAAAACGCCGCCACGGTCGAGCAGTACAAAGCCGGCAGCGAAAAAGTATTCGGCTTCCTCGTCGGGCAACTGATGAAAGAAATGCGCGGTAAGGCAAAAGCTGACCTGGCGAACGAAATCCTTCGCGAATTGCTGGCGTCGTAACGTTCGTCACGCCCGAATGAACGGCGCTTCACTGTGGATTTTTCGGTGCTATGATGCGCGCCGTTCCCGGGTGCCGTAATTCTCTGTAGAACAACAGACTTAGGAGGTCTCTCTTGCGATCCCTCAGATTGATAATTGTCTCTTCGCTGGCCTGTCTGCTCAGTGCTTCGGCATTCGGTTCCGGCTTCCTGATTCCGGAGCAGGGCGCGAAGGCCAGCGGTATGGCCGGAGCGTTCGTCGCCACGGCCGACGATCCCAGCGCCATCTTCTATAACCCCGCGGGTATTGCGCAGCAGCGCGAGATGGCATTCTTCGGCGGTACGACGTTCATCAACTTCACGAACGAGTTCGTCGGCGATGCGAATGATCCCGTCACCGCGGGCGTCGAAGCGAAGTACAACCGCCATCTCTTCAACGTGCCGAACGTCTACGGCGTCATTCCCATCGGCAACAACCTGACGCTCGGTCTCGGCGCGTTCGCCGCATTCGGTCTTCGCACCGACTGGGAGCGTCCGTTCGCGGGCCGCTACATCTCGCAGGACGCGGACCTCAAGACGATGTCGTTCCAGCCCACGCTCGCGTGGCAGACGACGGATGGCCGCTTCGCGGTCGGCGCCGGCGTCGAGTATCGCCGCGCACGCGTCATCCTCAACGCGAATCGCATGTCGCTGAATCCGTTCACGAATCGCATCATCGACGTCGCGAACACGCGCCTCGTCTCCGATTACGGCGATGACATCGGCTGGAGCGCCGGCGTGCTGTTCAAGCCGAGCGATCGTTTCCGCATCGGTGCTTCGTATCGCGCGGACATGGACATCGACCTCGAAGGCGATGCCGAGATCTCGCAGATCTCGAGCGGCAACGCGCAGCTCGACGCGCTCGTCGCCTCGCAGCTTCCGCCCGATCAGCGCATCAACACCGTGTTCCCCTTCCCCGCGATCGCGCAGGTCGGCGTCGCGTTCAAACCGGCCGAAACGTGGGACGTCGAATTCGACGTCATGCACACGCAGTGGAGCGCGTTCGAAGCGCTGGCCGTGAACTTCGAGACCACGCCGTCCGCGAGCTTCGTGCGCGAGCAGGCCTGGGAAGACTCGAACTCCTACCGCCTCGGCGTGAACAAGAAAGCGACCGAAGCATGGGACGTGCGTTTCGGCGCCGTCTATGACGAGAACCCGCAGCCGACGCAGCACGTCAGCCCGCTGCTTCCGGATTCGGATCGCATCGGCGTGACGCTCGGCACCGGCTGGCACGGCGGTCCGATTCGCGTCGACTGGTCGCTCATGGTCCTGCACTTCAAGGATCGCGACACCAACGGCATCAACACCGAAGGCTTCAACGGCAAGTACCAGACGGACGCGTTGCTCTGGAGCATCAACGCGGGCTACCGCTTCTGAACAGGAGACCCTCATGAAAATCAGCAAGAACATTCGCATCGCAGCGGCAGTTCTGCTTCTCGGACTGTGCGCACTTCCAACGTTTGCACAGCGCGGCTCCGCCGATTTCACGCGTTTCGTTGCGCTCGGTGATTCCTACGGCGCCGGGTTCCAGAGCGGCGGCCTTACGGAAGTACACCAGCAGTGGAGCTGGCCGGCCGTCATCGCTCGCCAGACCAATCATGAGTTCTGCGCGGCCAACGCCAGCGCCACCGCGGATTGCTGGGCGTTCCCGCGCATCACGTATCCCGGCATCCCGGCCGAGCTCGTGCTCGGTGGCCTGACCGTCGGTCCTGTTTCGCAGAGCGGCCAGGGCACGCCGGTCATGACCACGTTCGCGCGTCCTTACAACAACCTCAGCATCCCGGGCGCGACTGTCGGCGCGCTGCTCACGCTCACCGGCGCCGAGCCGCCGTCCGCGAACGAGCCAACCGCCGTGACGTTCTCGCGCTTCATTCTTCGCGGACAGGGCACGCAGGTGCAGCAGGCGCTCGCGCTGCAGCCGACCTTCATCGCGATGTGGATCGGCGGCAATGACTACCTCGGCGCCGCGCTTTCGGGCACGCCCGCCGCGCTCACGTCGACTGCCGATTTCAAGACGCGTTACGAAGCCGTTCTCAACGCGCTCACCGCGGGCGCGCCGAACGCAGGCATGGTCGTCGGCAATCTGCCGAATCAGATCCCGCCGTACTTCAAGCTCGTCCCGCCGTACCTCGTGAATCCCGCGAACAGCCAGCCGGTACTCGATCAAGCCGGAAACCGCATCTACTACGTCGCCGATCTCGGCGGCGGACAGCTCGGTCAGGTCACGCCCGACACGTACATCACGCTCGATGCACGCGCGCAGATCGCGCAGGGCTACGGCATCCCGGCTGTGTTCAAAGCGATTCCGCCGTTCAGCGCTCTGCCGCACGTCGGTGAGCCGCTCGCCGATCGGTACGTTCTGACGCCGACTGAGACCGCCGCGATCGTCGCACGCGTGGCCGAGTACAACACGATCGTCGCGCAGGCGGCGGCCGCGAAGAACATCCCGGTTGCCGACGTCGCTGGCCTCTTCAATCGCGTCGCGGCCGGCTATCAGCTCGGCCCGATCAACGTGAACGGCGCGTTCGTCTCCGGCGGCTTCTTCAGCCTCGATGGCTTCCACCTCACCGACCTCGGCTACCTGCTGATGGGCGATGAGTTCATCAAGACCATCAACAACGCGTACGGCACCGAGATCCCGCTCGCGGGCATCACGCAGCTCTTCGCGGACAACGGCGCCAACTTCCCGGATGCGTCGACGTTCGGCGTGAATCCCAACAGCATCGTGTTCGGCGATGGCGTTGCCGAGCAGATTCGCCAGAGCTGGGCCACCACGGTCAGCGAGGCGCCATCGGCTCCGCGCCGCTTCCGCGCAGTCGGTCACTAATCTCTTCGCAAGAGAAACGAAAAGGCGGCCGAAAGGCCGCCTTTTTTTGTTGATCTGAATTGTTGATCGACTATGTGCCCGTGGGGCGTCCGCGCGGCGATGGCTTCGAGATATCAATCATCGCCATCTTCTCTTTCTCGTCGTACCAGCAGTGAAAGCGTTTGATGCCTGGCACGTCGATATCGTAGAAGCGGAAGAAGCTCGGGACGTGCAGCGATGTCGATTTATCTGACTGCCGGATCTTCGCCGCGCCCTCTTCTCTCTTGTCGAGCGGACGAATGCCGATGACCTTGCGCTTCTTGTCGTAATAGAGGTTCGCGCTGGTTTTACCGCGCAGGCGAAGCATGTTCGCCACGGGGGAAGGAAGACGGATCAGGCGCGATTGCACAATGGTCGCCGAAGCTGGAAAGCGTTCGAACTCAGGCTGCGGCTCCCATTTCTCAAATGCCATGTACCGACTCCTCACCCATCACTGACCCCTCGGGATGACGTGACAAGATCATAAAATCCAAAAGGTTTTTGTCAACATTAATTCGCACGTGTTTCGCGTCAGGAAAACGTGAGCAATGCGTCTCGAATTCTCAGTTATTCGTAATCAATGCCCAAAAACGGGCAGCCGCCGATCACGCAAATCGCGTGCAAAATTCGTGTAAGTTGTTGATGGGATTAGCCGGAATGGATTTCGCGCCGCCGAGTCCGCTAACGATTTCCGTGCGGTAATCCCGTGCCGCCAGGACGGCACGGGATCGTTCACTTTCTACGGATTCACGGCTAAATATTCGAAACTCGGCCCGATGAGCACCGCGGGATTGGGAATCCCGGACATCATCGCTTTCGCCTGCCCTTTGAGCGACATCATCAATCCGATCGCCACGTTGAATTGCTCCTGCGTGTTCACGCCATTGAACAATGTGTTCAGCGCGAACAGCAGGCTCGTGTACGTGTAATTGAAATTGTCATTCGCAAATGCTTGCGCACTGCCGGGCGCGTACTGGGTGGAAAGTGGATTCGTCGGCACCGCGTAAACACCGGTCGAATCGAACGGAATCGGCGGCCCTGCGTACGCGTAATTCACCGGCGGCGGTTGCTTGATGAGAAACCGGCCCTTCTGAATTTGCATGTAGCGGTAGTAATGCGCGAGTTTCTTTCCGACGACTTCCTCGGGCGACGTCGACGTCCCTTCGCCCTGCTCGATGATCGTCGTAATGGCCTGCTGTGCCGTCGCGACATTCGTTACGACGATCGACTCCGGCATGATGTCCGGACCGATTTGATTGCGCGGCGGATCGACGAATGCGCTCTCGCCGAGGAGCCCGATGGCGTCGGAGATTGCAGTGTAGAACTGGCCGATTGTGATTGGCTGCACTGCTTCCATCTGTAGTTTGTACGTCGGGAAGTTCAGTGGATCTTCGGGCTGCTCGATATCGATGAACGTTTGTAATTGCGTCATCGAGAACGGCGCGAGATTGACCGTCAAATCGCTTTCCACACCACCGGGCAGAGGACCGGGATACGTCGGAATGAAACCCTGTTGTCCGATCGCGGGCGCGCCGCCGATCGCATTGAGCACATTGCACGCGAGTGTCATGTGCAGCATTTCCTCGACGACTACAGAGTGGATGATGGCGAGGATTTCCGCGTTCTTTGTGGGATCGAGCGAATATGCGGCGTACAGATACGGCGGAATCGTCGCGTGCTCCAGCATGATCGCCTGCTGCAATGCGGGATAAAGATCCTGCGGCGATTTCGGAGAGGTGACGCCTTCGAGAAGTTGCGGTTGAAGGAGAATCACTGTGCCGCTCCTTTCTGCACAACGACGACGCGGCGCGCCGCTGCCGCCGCCTTGCCGCCCTTCTGAGAAAGCTGCCTCGCCTTGGGCGTTTCTTCGGATGCTGCCGCGGCCGCGACAGATTCGAGTTTCGGCTTCGGCGTGGCGCTCTTCTGTGGCTTCGCGAGGAACGAAAGAATCGCCTGTCGTTTCGCTGGCGAGAGATCGCGCGTCACCGGCATTGCGTTTGGATTCGCGGTATTGAGACCGAATGCAAGCGTCAATAAACCCGCGTGCGCGACGACGGAATCGTAATCATTGAGATTCAGAAATCGATTCATGACCGGATAAAGATTTCCGTACTGCGCAAAGATCTCCTGCACGTCTTCCCATGTCACGACGGCCGGTACAGTGAATGCACTCCACAAGAGAATGCTGATGAAATTCCACTGATTGACCGGTCCCGCATTGAGCGACGCATCCGTAAAACTCGCGCGAATCCCATAAACCTGCCCGTCAATGCCGTAATCCGTACCGCCATTGAAATAGCGCGGTGTACCCGGATCGGAGACTTGATTAAACGTAAACGTCGCAACGCCATTCGCATTCGTTGAGAATGTCGAATTAAATGTGAGCGCCGTCGTCGGTGTCCCAACGGGCGGCACATCGCGTGGATGCACAAAGTTACCGGGCTGTAATTGCGACGGATCGAGGACGAAATTCAGACTCGTATTCGCGAGTGGATTCCCCCACTGTGTCGCATAAACCGCAATATTCGTGGTATCGCCCGGACTCAGTCGATAAACATACGAATCGGCGCGTACGAATGTACCGTTAGGCCATTCACTGATGGATGCAGACGAGGACGATAGCGTCAATGGCGCGGATTTGATCGCATTGAGCTGAGTATCCGTCAATGGCATTGCTACAACACCCGCGGTATTCGGATACCAGTTTGCGTCGCTCGAATATCCGTTTGTCCCAGTCGCGGCAACGGTACCGAGCGGCGTTGTCGATCCTGCAACGGTAAGAGATAAATCGCCAAGATTACTCGGCTGGCCGGTTAATCCAACGGTACTGAGAGCGTTGCCGAGGTCGAGGAAAATGCATTTCGCGGTGGAATCGACTACGGCGGGGAAGAAATTAATCCCACCGGCAGGGAAAAAGAAATTGTAATTGCCGCTCGCCGCGGATGCCATGAACTGGCGGCCTAACACCATGTGCTGCGGCTCAGAGGCAGTTGCTGGACCGATGGTTCCCACAATGCGCCCGCACATGAAGTCCGGCGACGTGTAATCGAGATTCATGCTGTCGACATTGAATTTGATCGACAACAGACCATCGCTGGCTGCGGCTTTCAGTTTCGTAAGAAATGGCGAGCCCGAAACATCGCCCCACTGTAAATTCGTGAGCACCGACTGATAAATCGCGCCGGCATCGACGTCGCCGCCGCTCGTCTCCCCGACCGCGCGATCCCAGATATCCATGAACGCCGCCGGCACATAGTCACTGCGCATCAGCGTATTGCCGTTTGCATCCGCGATGCGCACCTGCAAGCCCCAGATCTGCGACACGAGTTGCTGCTCGGGATCGAGATCGCAGAGCTTCGCCGGCGCTAAGGTGTCGGAGTCGGCGATGATGCATTGCAGCACCGAATCCGACGTCACCGCGCCGTCGGGAGTCCACGCCGTGGTGACCTGACAGCCGAGGAGACGCCAGGCCGCATCGCCTTGTGGATTGAACCACCCGTTCATGGCATGGCCCTGTTGCATCTGTTGATAATTCG
>JBQCJC010000584.1:0-3292 GCA_051953135.1 Thermoanaerobaculia bacterium
CGGGACGCGCCGCTGCGCGATCTCGAGCTCGCGTCGCGCGATCGCGATGTCGAGGCGCTGTTGCGCCGCGAGCTGTTCGAGTTGTGGTTGCTCCATTTCGTTCGCGGGCAGTTCGGGAAACGCGGCGGGGAGCTGCCACTCCGTGTTGACGTTGCGCAAACCCATTCTGCGCAGCAACGCTTCACGCGCGAGCACGACACGTTGCTCGGCGCGCGCGAGATCGAGCTTTGCTTGTTCGTACAGTGCCTGCTCGTTTTCGAGATCGAGATCGGTGATGTTGCCGGCGGCGTGTTGCTTCATCGCCACCTCGGCCGCGGCTTGTGCCGCGTCCATGTTCGTGCGGCTGATCGCGACGAGCTGCGACGCGGCAAGCAGGTCGTAGTAGTTCACCCGTACATCCGCCGCAAATCGCAACACCTCGGCGCTCACGCGCAGTTGCGCGGCGTCGAATGCAGCACGCCCGACGGCGCGGCGTCGCGGAAGTTGAATGAGATCGATGAGCGTCTGCGCCACGCGAAGCTCGAATGGACGATACGGTTCGGCCGGATAGCGAATCTCCGCTTCGAACACTGGATTCGCAATCGTCGATGCTTCGATGAGGTCCGCGCGTGCGATGCCGAGTTGCGCGAGCGTGGCTTGCAGCCGCGGATTGTTGGTCGTCGCGATGGCTACTGCTTCGTCAGCGGTGAGCTCGTTTTGCAGCATTGCGGCGACGCGATCGTGATCGCTTGTCGACGGCTGTGCGTTCCACTCAATCGCGGGCGCGCCGCGTTGCGCGATCGTTTGTTGCACGTCGCTCAGTCCTGCGTCGCGCGGGACGCTCGCGCACGACGCGATGAGCAGCGTGCTTGCGCCGAGGAGTGTGGTGATTCGATGAGTCATCGGCTTCGTCCTCACTTCTTTTTCACGAGCGTCATGCCGCACTTCGGGCATGTGCCGGGTTTGTCGCTCGTGACTTCGGGATGCATCGGGCACGCATAAAGCGACTCGCTCGCGGCGCTGCTCATGTCGTGATCTCCGCGTGCTTTTGCGACTTCGGAGAGTGATTGCGCGGACGGCGCGTCGAACGCGTCGCGCTGCAACGTCGTCGCGGGTTGCATGCGTTGCATTTGTTGGTTGGATGCAGGTGGCGGTGGTGGTGCGCTCGGCGGTGATGATGCGCCGTGTTGCATCGTCGCGTGCATGTCGTGCGACATTGCAGGCATCGGCGCGGCCTTGTGGTTCATCGTCGCGTGCTCACTCGCGGACATTGCGCCGTGCGCGCTGTGATCCATCGCGCCCATTTCGGGCATCGCGTCGTGCTGCATTCCGGCATGCATGTCGTGCGACATCGCCGGCATGGACGCGGTGTCGTGGTTCATCGCTGCGTGCTCGCTCGCGGACATCGCGCCGTGCGCGCTGTGGTCCATCGCGCTCATTTCGGGCATCGCGTCGTGCTGCATCTCGTGCTGCATCCCGGCATGCGCGTCGGTCGTCGTGGCTGCGTGACCACCGTGCTCGTGACCGCCGCCAACCACCACACCCTTCGCTTTCGCTTCGTCGTATGCCGCCGCGCTTTTCGACGCAACGCTCGGCGCTCCGCCGCACGCCGCGACGAACAGCGCGAATCCAATTACCAACTCGTGCATGAAGTTCATGCCGAGAAAACGCATCATGGGGAAACTCCTTACAGTCGTGGAACGGGAGAGAAGGAGATGCGCGGCATCATGCTGCGATCGGCGGGCACACGAAGGCCCACGACGCGAGCGCGCCACGCGAAGGCGGGATCAAATGAGGAACGTTGCGACGAGAACGTGCAGACCGACATCGCGATCGCAGCGCATCGCGCCGAGCGTGATGAAACTGCGATAGCTCGCGATGGACGAGAGCGCGATCACGCGCGTCTCCGCGGAAAGTGCGGCGACACGAAACGTGTCCGGCACTTCCGTGAACACGCGCTTCACCGGCTCCTGCTTCTCACGCGCGGGTGAGGCCGGTGTTGCATCGTGCTCGTGATCCGCGTGTCCGGCGTGCTCGCCGCGAATGACGTTCGCGGCTGTTTCGCACAGCGGCATCACCTTGTGCATCACGCCGTGAAACGGCAGCACGCAGCAGCCGACGAGAAACACCGCCGCCAGCAGGAGCGACGTGGTCGTTCCCGTAATCCAGACGGCGGCGATGAGTCGGCGTTTCATGCGTTTGTGCGAACGTGCAAGTCGTGATCCTGGCTGATCTTCGCACGCCGCAACCGCAGCGCGTTTGCGATCACGGACACGGAACTGAAACTCATCGCGGCGGCCGCGATCATCGGACTGAGCAGCACGCCAAAGAATGGATACAGCACTCCGGCCGCGATCGGTACGCCTAACGCGTTGTAGATGAATGCGAAGAACAAGTTCTGCCGGATGTTGCGCATCGTAGCGTTACTCAAACGTCGCGCGCGCACGATGCCGCGCAAATCACCTTTCACGAGCGTTACGTCGGCGGCTTCCATCGCCACGTCGGTCCCGGTGCCCATCGCGATCCCGACTTCGGCTTGCGCGAGTGCGGGCGCGTCGTTGATGCCGTCGCCCGCCATCGCCACGACGCGACCTTGCTGCTGCAACGTCTGAATCGAATTCGCTTTCTGATCGGGGAGCACTTCGGCGATCACGTCATCGATGCCGAGGCGCTTCGCGACGGCGCGTGCGGTTGTGGTGCTATCGCCCGTGAGCATCACGATGCGTAGTCCTGCCGCGTGCAGTTCGCGAATCGCAGCGGGCGTCGTGTTCTTCACGGGATCAGCAACGCCGATGAGCCCCGCGAGTTTTTCATCGACGACGACGAACATCACGGTTTGCCCTTCGCTGCGCAGTGTCTCCGCGCGTTCGATCAACGCGCCGCCGTCGATGTGCAACTCGGCGAGCAGCGCGCGATTGCCGAGCGCCACGCGTTTTTCATCGACGACACCGCGCACACCTTTGCCGGTGATCGATGCGAAGTCGTTTGCCGCTCGCACGGTGAGTCCGCGCGCTTCCGCGCCGCTGATGATCGCCGCGGCGAGCGGATGCTCGCTCGCGCGCTCCACGTTCGCGGCGAGACGCAGTAATTCGTTTTCATCGAATCCATTTGCTGCAACAACAGACGTGAGCGTCGGTTTGCCAATCGTCAGCGTGCCGGTCTTGTCGACGACGAGCGTATCGACCTTGCGCAGCACTTCGATCGCTTCCGCGTTGCGGAAGAGCACACCCGCGGTCGCGCCTTTTCCTGCCGCGACCAACACCGACATCGGTGTTGCGAGCCCCCGTGCGCAGGGGCAGGCGATGATCAACAC
>JBQCJC010000585.1:0-7129 GCA_051953135.1 Thermoanaerobaculia bacterium
CCCTCGCTCACGCTCGGGGTGACACGCGCGTAATGACACAATGCGTTCCATGAACATTCGCGAGATGCTCGAGCAGATCGAGCGCGATACGCTCGTGGCGAAGGCGGCGCGGAGCGCGGAAACGCGCGGCCGCGATCGCGATGAACCCGAGGACGACATTCGGCCGTCGTATCAGCGCGATCGCGATCGCATCATCCATTGCAAGGCATTTCGCCGGCTCAAGCACAAGACGCAGGTGTTTCTCGCGCCTGAAGGCGATCACTATCGAACGCGGCTTACGCATGTGCTCGAAGTGACACAGATCGCGCGTACGATCGCAAAGTCATTACGCCTCAATGAAGTGCTCACTGAGGCCATCGGCTTAGGTCATGACTTAGGCCATTCCGCATTCGGACATGCAGGCGAGGCCGCGCTCAATAAACTCGTGCGCGGCGGATTCGATCATTACAGACAATCGGTGCGCGTCGTGGAAGTATTGGAGAACGACGGCCGCGGATTAAATCTTACGATTGAAGTACGAGACGGAATTCTCAAACACTCCAAAGGCGAGAAGGGCGAATTACTACGGACGCGCCCTAAATCGCGCGCATTGACGCTCGAGGGCGACATCGTGCGCATCTCGGACATCATCGCGTACGTCAATCACGATATCGACGATGGGATTCGCGCCGGTTTATTGAATGAAAATGATATCCCGCTCGAAATTCGTAAGACGTTAGGCCACAGTGCCGGCGAGCGCATCGATCGCATGGTTCGCGATGTCATCGACGCCACGCTCGCTTGTGACTATGAAGCAATCTCGATGTCCGCCGAGGTATTGGAGGCGTTGGAGGCGTTGCGTAAATACATGTTCGAGAACATGTATTTAATCCCCGAGGTTCGCGGCGAATTCGAAAAAGCACAGAAGATTCTCGGCGCATTATTCGAATATGTCGTCGCACATCCCGACGAATATATCGATATGAAGAGCGACGAGCCCGTCGAGCGCCTCGCAATCGATTTCATTGCGGGGATGACCGATCGTTACGCGCTCAATCTTTACGCGAAATTATTCTTACCCAGGCCGTGGGTCGCGTAAGAATTACTTCTTTGTGCGTTTCGGCACATTGAGAACGTCGCGCAGGTCTTTACCTGCTTTGAAGCGAACGTTCTTTGAGGCGGGAATCGTAATCGTTTCCTTCGTGCGCGGATTACGGCCTTCGCGCGCCTTACGCTCGGATACAGAGAAACTGCCGAGGCCCGGGATGGCACAACGCTCGCCACGGCGACAGACGTCCGAGATATAGCCGACGAACGCGTCATACGCATCCGCCGCTTCTCTCTTGGAGATCCCTGCCTTCTCGGCGATGGCGTCGATCATTTCTGCCTTACCAGCCATGCAACAGCCCTCCTGAAACCTGCGCCCGCGAACGATCTGAATGGATTGTTCGACAATCTAGGCAACGCACTGTCGAATGTCAACGCAGTGCGCGACGTGCATCAAGATATCCGTGCACGAGCGACACGACCTGCGCGTGGCTCCACGTCAGCGGCGCGACGGATAAATGTTGCCCGCCATAAGGATCGATTTGTTCGGGCAGCACCATCGACGGCGTAGCCTTCGCTCTCGCCCAACGCACATGATCGAGTGCAGGTTGCAGGGACTCGGCGTCCGCGGCCCGCGCGATGTCGTACTCGGCGAGCCACAACGTACAGAGAATCCACGGGTTTCCGGGAACGCGATCGGTCTCGTCAGAGATGCGGTGATACGCATCGTTTTCGTAACGCGCCACGCCTCCCGCCTCGGTACGAACCCACAGACCCTGCTGAATCGCGCGCATCGTTCCTTCTACGAGCGCGCTCCCGGCGGGAAACATGCCGAGATAAAACGTTGCGAACGTTGACGCGTCAATGGTCGGATCGAGTTGCAGTTCATCGCCGCGATGAATCAGTCCGCGCGCAAACCGGCCCTCGTCTTCGAGCCACAACGTGCGACGCACAGCATCACGCAATTCCGTTGCGGCCTTACTGTAAATCGCGCGGCGCTCCTGATCGTTGAAGAGATTCGCGAGCTCCGCCGCCGCGGTGAGACCCGCCCACACGGCCGCGCACGTAAACGTGAACACACCGTGACGTTCCTCCCACATATCGTAAGACGGCAGTGGCAGAGACGTTTGTGCATCGCGATGACGCACGAGGAAATCGCCCGCGGCTACAACAAGGCGCGGATAAAGCTCGCGTAAGAGATCGAGATCTCTTGTGCGCGCATAATGCCGCGCCACTAACCAGATCACGAGCGCGGTTTCATCTTCCTGAATCGGTAATTGTTCTTTCCCGTCACGAACCCATGGTTGCCACAATGGCGCGGGCGATCCGTCCGGATTGTATTTATGAAGAAAATATCCGTCGTCGCGAATGATTTCGTTTGCGAATTTTAGAAAGCGCCGCGTAATTTCCGGAAAACCAGCGCGATCCATCGCGTCACAGACAAAAACCGCATCACGCGCCCATACATACGAATAGTGATCGTTGTGACCCCATTGAATATCCGAGTCGTTCGCGGCTAAGACCGCGCCATTACGATCGCATTGTGTCGCGATGATTAACAACGACCGGCGATATAGATCGACGATCTCTTCAGGTAAATCGCCAAGGTTCGTATCGGGTTTATTGACCCACGTGTACCAGTGCGATCCTGTACGCGCGAGCACGTGCGCCGCACCTTCCTCACGGACCCGCTGATCGAGTTTCCAAACCTCGGCATCACTCGTTCCTGCACAGACCCAGTAAAAAGTCGTAGCGCTGCCGTTCGGCTCGAGTTGCAACGGAATCGCGATCGTTGCATCGACGTCGCCTTGTGCAATGGCGGTCATCGACAATGCGCCGCTTTCGGCCTGTGGCCACGTACCGCTTGCGCCGCTCAATGCGGTACGGCCGCATGCATATTCGCGAACGCCGCCTTCGCAATTGATCAGCACATACCGTCGTGCTTTGTATTGCATGACACCGCGAGAGCGCGGGTCATACATCACCGTGTCGCCAATCGAATTTCCGTAAAGCGAGAAATCGTGATGCAGAAACAGCTTTACGTTGCGCTTGGCATTGCGCAGGTTCTTGATCGAAATCTTACGAACGAGAACATTCGCGTCAGGATCGACGGCGTCATAGAAGCGGATGCGAATGCCGATCGCTTCATTGACGAGTTGCACATCGGTGACGAGCGTGTCGCGCAGATATTCGAGCGTGCGCTGCCACGGCACGTCATCGATGGCGTGTAATGCGCCGTCGACCCAAAGGCCTAGCCGGAATTTCCCGCCGGCCTGGTTTTCCATTCCGACGCGCGGAAAGTAAAAGTCCGCGAGCCGGTATTGGGCGTCGAACGAAACGAGCAGAGAGCCGTTGCCGATCGGCAGGTCACGTGGCATGCGGCGCGGAGTCTACACAATCGCTTTCGCAATCGCTTTCAACACAAAACACGTAAAACCGTCAGCACCTGATTCTGGAGTCAGACGCAGCACGCCGTCGCTTACCCACGCGCGCGCGCCTTCCGGAACATACGGCGTGATATCGACGCGCTCGTAAGGCGCAACGATCGCGTCGTTCTCTTCGGGCTCGAGCGAGCACGTCGAATAAACGACCCACTTGCTGGCGAGCTGCATCGCGCTTTCGAGCAGTTCGCTCTGCAACGCCGCGAACTTCGCGAGGTCGTGCTCGCGCAACCGCCACTTGATCTCCGGATTCTTGCGAATGGTGCCGGTGGCGCTGCACGGCGCATCGAGCAGGACGACGTCGAACGTTCTGCGAAACGGCGCACGACGGCCATCGCTGACGACGATGTGCGGCTCGCGACCGAAGAGCGGTCGCAAGCGCGTAATTGAAATGTCGTTCGAGACGACGCGCGCGCCGTGATGCTTCATGTAAATCGTCTTGCCACCGGGCGCCGCGGCGAGATCGAGAATGTCGTCGCCACAAGCCCGTGCGATTGCGGCAATCACCGCGCTGCCTTCGTCCATCGGATAAAAGTCATCGCGATCGAGCTCCGCGCTCGAGCCGTGTAGTTTGTACAACCCCGGCACGAGCGACGACGGAGCGGACTCCGGCGGAATCGCATCACGCAACGCGAGCACATCGGGATACGAGAGTTCCTGATTCGCGTTCGCGATGTTCTCCGCGCGCTCCGCGCCGAAGAGTCGCGACCAGCGTTCAATGAGCCAGCGCGGGTGCGCGGTGCGCGTCGGCAGATCGTTCGGCTCCGGCGCTTTGCCTTCGGCGACGCGACGCAGGATCGCGTTCACGAGTCCGCGCGCACGTTTCGGCGCGAGATCGACGGTCTCGGAGACAGCCGCGTAATGCGCGACGTCCATGTACAGCAATTGATAGACGCCGAGGCGCAGGACGTCGAGGACCGTGGGCTCGAGTTTGTGCACGGCGCGTTGCGCGAGCGTGCCGATGACGAAGTCGATGCGCGAGCGCCAGCGCAGCACGCCTAACACGAGCGTTCGCACGAAACCCGATTCGCCGATGAGCAGCAACGTTGCGTAGGAAGACTCGCGCTCGACGCGCTGCACGAGTTGCAGCGCGCGCTGGCGTTCCGTCATCACGGCAGAACCTCGCCGGCGCGCCATCCGAGTCCGCGCGCGATCGCACCCGCGGCCGTACGCGGCTTGCCGGCGCGCTGCATTTCGGTGATGCGCAACGCACCTTCGCTGCACGCGATCACCACGTCGTCGCCGATCGAGAGAATCGTGCGCGGCTTGCCGCTCATGCCGGCGGGTTGCATGCCCGTGAGTTTGATCAGCTCGCCGTTGATGACGGTGAAAATCCCCGGCCACGGATCGAACGCGCGGAAGCGGTCGTAAATCTTCTGCGCGCGTTCTTCGAATCGCGTCTCGCCTTCACTCTTGTCGAGCTTCGCGGCGAACGTCGCGCGTGCGTGATCCTGTTCGGTCTCGATCGCGGTCCCGAGCTCCACGCTTCTCAGCACACGCGCCATCGCTTCGGCGCCGAAGATCGAGAGTCGCGTCGCAAGCTGCGGTGGGCGTTCGTTCGGCCCAATCTCCGTCGTCGCGATCTCGAGCATCGGTCCGTGATCGAGCTCTTCGTCGATGCGCATGATCGTCACGCCGGTCTCGCGATCGCCTGCTTCGATCGCGCGCTGAATCGGCGCCGCGCCGCGCCACATCGGCAGGATCGAGCCGTGAACGTTGAAGAAGCCATGACGCGGAATCGCGAGCAGTGATGCGGGCAGAATTTTTCCGTACGCGATGACGACGCCCGCGTCGGGATCGGCCGCGCGAATCGCATCGAGAAACTCGTCATTGCGAATTTTGGGAGGCTGCAGCAACGGCAGCCCGAGCTCTTTCGCGCGCACCGCGACCGGCGGTGCCTGCATCTTCATCCCGCGACCTGCCGGTTTGTCCGGCTGCGCAACGACGAGCGCGATCTCATGCTCTTTCGCAACGGCGTCGAGCGAGGGGACAGCGAAGTCGGGCGTGCCGAAGAAGACGAGGCGCATTGGGAGGGCATTGTATGAAACGAGGGATGAGTGATGAACGTTGGCGGGTCGCTCATCACTCCTCGCTACAATAACCGCACCGATGAAACACCTCCTGCTCGCTCTGGCACTGACCTCTCCTCTTTTCGCTCAGGTCGCCGAGGGCGATAAACATTTCGCGTCGCGAGCGGAGGGTGCGCAGGGCTCGCGCGCGTCGGCGGCGCAGATCGATCAGGCCATCGCCGCGTATCAACGCGCCGTTGCGGCGAACGCGAACGATCTCGAAGCGCAGTACAAGTTGCTGCGTGCGTATCGCTTCAAAGGCGCGTACGTCGCGCGCACGAGTGATGAGAAGAAAGCGATCTACGGCGCGGCGAAGACGGCCGGCGAGAAAGCGCTGGTCGCGGTGCAGCGCGTGCTCGCGTCGAAAGGCGTGAAGGCGTCGGCGAGTGAGAAGCAGATCGCGGATGCGATTCGCGGCGTGAACGGCGCGGGCGCGGTGTACCTGTGGGACGCGATCAACTGGGGCGAGTGGGCGCTCGCGTACGGCAAGCTTGCGGCAGCGCGGCAAGGCGCGGCCGATCGCATCAAGCGCGAGGCGACCATCGCGATGCTCGTCGATCCGCGACTCGAAGACGGCGCGCCGGCGCGCGTGTTAGGCCGGCTGCACGATCAAACGCCGCGCATTCCGTTCATCACCGGGTGGGCGTCGTCGAAGGAAGCGGTGAAGTTTCTCGAAGAGTCGATGAAGATCGATCCGCCGAACAAGCTCACGCTCGTGTTCCTCGCCGAGGCGATGGTGTCGAATGATGGATCGACGAAAGCGAAAGCGATTCAGATGTTGAAGGGCGTCATCGCCGCGCCGAACAACCCGCTGTACGTCGTCGAGGATGCGGCGGCGACGGAGGATGCGAAGGCGTTACTGAAGAAGTTCGGTGGGTAAGTTGCTTCGTGACGCAGGAGATCCCTCGACTCCGCGCTTCGCGCTCCGCTCGGGATGACACGAGCTGGACGGTCATCCCGACCGAGCGAAGCGAGTGGAGGGATCCGGTGCCGTCGTTGCGGCACGGGATGACACGGCAATCACGACATCGTCGATCGCAATCGTCTCCGCGTCATCGAAGCGAATTCCATTCGGCGACGAAGAAATCACGCGCAGCGGCACCTGCTTCAGCGTCGCGATCGCGCCGCCGTGTCGCTTCCACGCCGCTTCCTTCGCACACCAGAAATGCAGTGCGCGATGGGCAACCGTTTGGTTGCGCATCATTTCCGTCTCTTCCTCACTGAGAAAGAGATGCGCGGCGCCTTCATCGAACTCGCGAACGGTCTGCACGTCGAGACCGATTGGCTCGCGCGACAGCGCCGCACCCGCGTACGGATGTGAGTGCGAGAACGAGACGTGAAACTCGCCGAATCGCGGCCGCTCGATCACACACGTGCGCGCATCGCGCGTGAGGCCGCGTTGCAGCGCGAGCTGCTTCGCCGCCACGCGACTGTGCAGCCACTCCTCACGCCGTTTTGCCAGCCTGAATGCATTCGTGATCGCGCGCTCTTCATCGGTGAACCACTCGTCGAACGACGTCACGTTCGCGATCACACACACGCGATCGGGCCACGGCGTTTCGATGACTCTCACTGCTGCTCCGCGGGAATCGC
>JBQCJC010000586.1:0-6474 GCA_051953135.1 Thermoanaerobaculia bacterium
GTAGTGCACGACGACGCCCGCGCGTTGCAGGTTCAATCCTTCTGCCGCCATGTCGGTGGAGACGATCACATCGAGCGCGCCTTTGCGAAACGCATCGAGCACGGCATCGCGCGAGCGCTCGCGTGACGTGATCAATCCACATCGCAACACGCTTGCGAGATCGCGCGCCGTCGCGGCGCTGCCGGTGAAGATCAGCGTCGGTTCATTCCACTCGCGCAGCAACGCCACGAGTTGCGCACGCTTCTCATTCGGCGACACACGCGCCGCGGATGCAATCGCATCGAGTCGCTGCATCTCCTCGCGAATCACTTGCGGATCCGAATCGCCAGGCGGCGCGAACATCTCCCAGAACAGCACGTCCTGAAACGCATCCCGGTTGTCGTCGTTCGAGAATGCGATGCGATAGTCGCGCTTCGGCAACGTGCGACCTGCAGCAATCGCCGTGAGCGCGCGTTCGTAAAAATGCAATTGCCGCTTCACTGATTCGAGCAGCGCGGCTTCGCTCGATTCGAGTCTGCGTCGCAGAAACTGTCGCAACAGCGTGCTGTCTTCGATCAACGGAAACTGCAGTTCGTCGATGATCGGAATGGGCGGCGGTGAATGCGGAATCACGCGCCGCGCGAGATCGCCGAAGCGCAACGACTCCGGCAACACGCTGCGATCGCGACGAATGACGAGCAGCGACGTGATGGCGTCAATCGCATCGAGATCGAGTGATTCGAATGCGACGTCGATCGACGGTACACCGCGATCCGCAAGCATGTCGTCGCGCGCGATGAGCCGGAGCAGCGCTTCGAGATCGCCGATCGCATTGCACACAGGTGTCGCGGTCACAAGCAGCACACGCGCGGCGATCGTGCGTTGCGCGAGCGCGGCGTAGCGCTGCGTGCGCGGATTGCGAAACGCATGCGCTTCATCGACGACCACGAGTCGTCGCACCGGCTGCGGCACGAACGGCTCGCTGACGATCGCATCGTGCGTCAACACACGCGCATGCGCATCGAATCGCGCGAGCGTCTCACGCCACTGCGTCACGAGCGCGGCCGGGACGATCACTTCTGCGTCGCCGTCGAATCGGCGAATCACGTCCGCGGCGATGAACGACTTGCCGAGGCCGACATCGTCCGCGAGCAACGCGCCGCCGCGCGTGTCGAGCAACCGTGCGATGCGCGCAACCGCATCACTCTGATGCGCCGCCAGCATGCAGACGCCTTTCGAGAAAGTCGCGCAACACGCGCAGCTCGCGCGGCGTCACGCGATACGCTTTTGCGACGATCGCATCGAGCTCGTTGTCCACATTCATGCCGAGGTGCGCGCGACGCGAGAGACGCTCAAGCGTTTCGCCATGCAGCGACGTGTCGGGATACGGCATCGCCGCAACAGTTCGTCCGAAGTAACGATAGTGCGCATCTTTCGCGCGCTCCGCGACCGCGACGAGCAGCGCGCCCGCAATCTTCGAATAAAACATCGCCGCGATGACATGCGCCTCGGACAAACTCACCGCATCGATCGCATACAGCGTTTGATTCGGAACGACCGGAACGGATTGTTCGCCGACGCTGGTCGCATCCGGCAACACCGCGGCCGCAACACCGCGCGACAAATCTTTCCACGCGACTTTCATCCCGACGTGCTCCGGCCGCACGAACGACAAGCGCACGTCGTCGAGCTCCATCGCGCGTGACGCCGCGAATTTCTTCAGCCAGCGCGGCGGCTTGCTCCAACCATCCGGCGGCGGCCACAACATCCAGTGCGAATCGGCGGTGTGCCAGCGCTGCAGATCGCGGCCGCGCACGCAACGACACACGGCCGCGAGCGGAATGCGAATGCAATCGCCAGTGACGAGCCAGCCGCCATGCACGCGAGCGACATCGAGGAAGAAGTTGCGATTGTCGCCGGTCTTCACACCCATGAACGGTCGCCGGCCGAGAACCTCAGCGAACGAACGATGCTCGTTGTGAAGCCGGCGCAGAATCGTCGCAACCTGCGGCGGCACGAGCCACCACTCGCTTCCTTCGAGCACGTATCGCGGCAACTCGTACGCTTCACCGCCGAGCGCGACGCGCAACCTTTTGGTTGCGCGTCGTTTTTGCGCGAGTACGCCGAGGGGAAACGTATCGGCATCGAACCAGCGACGTCGTCGCGGATCATCGCTCCAGTCATCGAGCGCGAGTACGTGATCGCGCACCGCATCGCGCAATGAAGCCGCGTACGCCGCGTTCACAATCTTCTGCGGCATGAGCAGCGAGACGACGCCATCGTTCGACGCCAGCGCGAACGCGCGCTCGAAGAACGCGATTGAAAGATCGGGCTGATGAAAGCCCGCGCCATCGCCGCTGTGTCGAAAGAAACGATACCGATCCGCGAGCATGCGCTTCGTTCGCGGATCGATGCGCTTGTTGCGCACCCACGGCGGATTGCCGATCACGACATCGAAGCCGCCGCCGGCGATGACATGCGCGAAGTGAATGTCGAACGAGAAGAACTCGAGCACGCCGTCTTCGACACGCTCGAGCGTTTTCTTCTCGACATCGATGCGATGTTGCAACGCGCGAATCGCATCGCTATCAACTGGAATCGCGCGACCGAAGAGATCGCGGCGCGGCGTCGATTCGCGTTCGAGCTCGCGCTCCGCATCGGTAATGCTGCGCGTGAGAAGCTCGGCGGCGAGGCGCTGATCGTTGCCGCGAATGATGCGCGCGAGCGCCGGTCGCTGCGCGTGCGAGGCGGAGCGATAACGCGCGAGCAATTCAGATTGCGCGTGCAGCGCGTACACCCACTCCGCGTACAAATCCGCGCGCGCGTCGCCGAGAAAATCGGTGGCGCCGAGGAGCGAGTTGCCTTGCATGATGTTGCGATCGAGATTCGGCAGCGGCTCGACCTGCTCGATCGCCACATCCGTCACCGACACGATCGCGAGCCACAATCGCAGCTCGCACAAACGCACTGCTTCCGGTTTGAGATCGACGCCGTACAACGAGTGCGCGACCACGCGACGTCGCAATTCGTGACGCGGCGTTTCGGGCTCGAGTTGCGACCACAATCGCTCGAGCACGCCTAACGCGGAAAGAAGAAACGCGCCGGAGCCGCATGCGGGATCGAGAATCGTGATGCGCGAGAGCTTCTCCGCCGTGATGTCCCCGAGCCACGTCGTGATCGCACGCTCGGTGAGCACATCGACGATCTCGCGCGGCGTGTAGAAACTGCCACTCGCCGCGCGCTCATCATCATTCATGAGCGACTCGAAGACCTTGCCGAGCATCTCGGGATCTACGTGCGTGCTCGCGGAGTCGTGCTCGTCGACGCGGAAGTCGAATTTCTCGAACACCTGTTCGAGCACGCGCTGCATCAACTCGTTCGGCAGATGCAGGTCGCGATGCTGTTGCTCGAATGGCGACGGCTCGAACAAACCACCATTGAGATACGGCACGCGGCCGAGCTTGCGCGCCGCGAGCGTACGTTGATCGAACGGCGTGTTCAGACAACCGAAGAACAGCGGCCGCAGCACGCCCGAAAAGCATTCGCGGCCGCGTTGAATCTCGTGCTGCATACGATCGACGAGAAACCGCCGCTCGCCATTGAGCCAGCCTTTCTCCTGCACGAACGAGAGGAAGAGCAGTCGCGAGAGCAGCAGCAACGCCTCGGCATCGACGACGTCGCGCGGCTCATGGGTGAACGATTTCGCGAGCGCGTCCGCAACGTCGCGCACCGCGCCGCGAAAGCGATGAAAGAACTCGCGCGTGACGTGCTCGCGATCGAGCGCACGATCGAAGATGCGCGCGACGTCAGCGCCGTGTGCGAGCAGGTTCAATCGATCGATCGCCGCGGCGGTGGGATTCGCGAGGTCGACGTTCAGTCGTCGTAATGACGATTCATTTGAGAGATCAAATACGGAGATCGATTCTTCAGCACAATAAATTAGTGCTGATTTTGTGAGCAGATTGTATTTCTTGTAACTGCGCAGAAATTGCGAGATCGATTCTTCGCTCGCCTCTGCGTCATCAAGCAAGAACAGATCGAATCCTTCAAGCCGCGTGACGAGCTGCAATCGCGACGCGCCGTTCCACGGAATCGGCACACCGCCGCGCTGCCATTCATCGGGATTGCACGGAATCGGATGCACCGGATAGCCCAGCGCGCGCAGCAGCTCGAGCACGCCGGAAGGGCCGGTGTATCCTCTCAGGCTCGCGGCGGTCAGCATGGCCGCCTCGTCGCGTGATGACGATTCGCTGGGCTTTCCTCAAACGCGTTCTCGCTGGCGCGATCTTCGGGCTGTACATGGCCCACCTGCTGTACTTCCTGAATCCGCAGGTCGAGATCACGCCCGCGCGCCTCGCGACGGTCACGGTCGTCTACGGCATCACGTGCGGGCTGCTCTTCGGCTCGATTCTGTGGGGCTTGCGCGCACTGCGCGTGCGCATCTTCGGGAAACGCGCGGAGTATCTCCCGCATGGATTCGGCTTCGTCGTGTTCGCCGCGTTCATCAGCGCGTTCATTTACTGGATGCACCTCGAGCTGCTGCGCATCTATCTCCCGATCGGCGCGGTGCGCATCCTCTCGAAAGCGACGAACGCCATCACGCTCACGTCGTTCATCCTGCTCGCGCGGTGGGTGATCGAGCGCAACGCGAATCGACGATTGTCGCGATCGATCTTCATCGCCGGCGTGGTGATCGTCGCGATCTCGAGTTTCTTTCTCTACCAGCGCCGCGACAGCTATCGCTCCCAGAGCAAAGAAGTAGTCGTCGCATCGATTGGCCAGATCGCCGGACATCGTCCCGTGATCCTCATCGCCGTGCGCAATCTGCCGTACGACTGGATCGTGCAACTGAAAGGCGAAGGGCTCGTGCCGTTCTTCGAGCGCGCCACCGAGACGTCGTACTTCACGCGACTGGAGCCGTTTCCGACGACGCATTGGAAATCGCTGTGGGCGTCGCTCGCCACCGGCAAGCTCCCGCATCGCCACGGCGTCACCGGACGTTTCTCGTATCGCACGCCGCTCAATCGCCAGGAGCCGTTCCTGTTGCTGCCGTACGGCGTCGGCTTTCGCGCGTGGGGATTGATTCCGCCGGTGGAGCGCATCGATGCACCGCTGCCATCGGGAACCGCGCTGCCGGTGTGGGCGCTGTTTCAGCGACTGCAGCTTTCGTCGATGGTGGTGAAGTGGCCATCGGTCGCGACGCCGCCGCTGCCACCGGGCGACATCACGGACGTCGAGCATCGCTTCGATGCGACGGGCAACGCGAAGCAACAGATTCTCGCTGGACTGGCGAGTGATCTCGCGGCCACGCAGAGTCTCGACGGCGATCACGAGTTCAGTGCCGTCGCACTCGAAGGGTTCACCACCGCGCAGCGCGCGCTGCACATCTTTCTCAATGAATTGCCCGCGCGCGGGTCGATGAAGGGCGAAGCGCTCCGTCAATACGCGCAACGCCTCGACCGCGTCCTCGGCAATGTCTCGCGCGCGTACCCAGATCACGTGATCGTGATCTGCTCGCCATCGGCGGTGGTTCCGCCGGAGCTCCCGGCGAATGTCTTCGCGCTCGGCCGGCGTGCACTCTCGCGGGAAGATCCGGGAGCGGACGACGGCTTCCTGCTCATCACCGGTCCCGTCACCGCTCATCGCGAAAATCCACAAGCGGCGCACGTCAGCGACATCGTTCCGACGATCCTCTTCGCCGCCGGATTGCCGGTCGGACGCGACATGGACGGCCGCATCCTCACCGACGCGTTCACCGACGAGATGCTGCGCTCCAGCGTCGTCTCCGCAATTCAAACCTACGAGGCAGATCGCGTGGTCGTGCGACACGCTCCCTGATTCGTTCGCGCGCATCACGGCTGCACCCACTTCTTCTTCTGCGCGTCGTAGCGCGTGACGCGAATCTTTGCGGTGGCGCCGTACACGCGCACGGCCCACAGATCGCGACCGCGGTCGGTGACGTAGATCGTGCCGGGCGTCGATTCGCCCAACGGTGAGAACGAGCAGAGCAGCGACTTGCCGAATTGCACCGGCGAGTCATCGGGCAGGAGTTCCTCTCCGTCGGGATCTTTGATCGTGTAGCCGAGCAATCCGATGTTGATCGCATTCGATTCGGGCAACACGCGTCGCGCCGGCGAGGCAATCGTGTCGATGCGCTTCGCGATGTCGTCGTTGCGCAAGCCATCGCCATCGCCGTCGTCGTACAGCGCGAAGGTCCATTCGTTACCGACGCGCGTGAACTTGAGGCCGGAGTGACGTCCGCGTGCGATGGCGCGCATGCGTGCGAAATGAAAGATCGAGCGCAACTCGGACGTCGCCGCGCGCAATGCGAACTTGCGCTGAATGCTGCCGAACGCGGGAAGTGCGATGAGGAGAAAGAGACCGATGATCGCGACCGTGACGAGCATCTCGGCAAGTGAATAGCCGGAGCGATGGCTGACTTTGGACACACGTTCTCCTTTCGTTTGAAGGGCCGAGGGCAGAGGGCCGAGGGCC
>JBQCJC010000587.1:0-4013 GCA_051953135.1 Thermoanaerobaculia bacterium
CATGGCCGGATCCATGGCCGGCGCCTGCTGCGATTGTTGCGCGTTGTGATTGTGATCGTGCTGCGCGAGTGCGGACGACGCGCACACCACGAGCAGAGCCCCCGCGAGAAAGACCTTGAGCTTCATACTTTCACTCCTCACTGGTTGATGGGAGAGATCGTACTACTCAGGCCATGGCTTCGAGATCACGCACGAGTTAATTCCGCCGACGCCCATGCTCAGCTTTCCGCTGTAGCCGGGCTCGATCTCGTGACCTTCGCGATCGACGAACTTCGCCGTGTGCACTCTCACATCCGCGTGCAACTCGCCTTCGGTCAGCGGCATCGGGAAGAGCTTTCCTTTTGCGACGCCCAGGTGCTGCGCCGTGAGCTCCCAGCCGCCGCCGACGGACATGCCGTGTCCGAACGTGCCTTTGCGCGCCGTGAAAATCACATCGGGATGCAGCATCTCCAGTGAGTTCTCGATCTCCGTCGCATCGCCGGGAGTCGCGGTCGCGTGCATGTCCCACGTCTTCACGTCGGACAGCTCGACTTCGTGCAACGCCGCTTTCATCGCCAACTGCGGACCGCCTTTCGACGGCGTGATGATGTGATGCGCATCGGACGAGGTTCCGACGCCGACGATCTCCAGTCCGAGGGGCTTGAATCCGCGCGCGCGCATCTTGTCGGCATCGCCGATGATCCACACGCACGAGCCGCCGGCGACGTGCGTTCCTTTGAGACCCGTGAGCGGCCGCGAGACATCCGCATCCGCGGACAACACATTCGCGTTGTAGAACGCGGAGATGACCATCGGGTGCGGAGGAGGATCGGTCATGCCGATCACCACCGCATCGGCGTGATCGCTTTGAATCGCATCCATCGCCATCTTCATCGCGACGCCGAAGGATGCGCACGCCGCCACCGGTGCGAACGCAGGACCGACGATCTTGCCGATCATCGAAATCTGCGCGGCCGGTGCGTTGGCGATGTTCCACAACAGATTCGGCGAGACCGCGGCCCACGGTTCTTCGGGGCAGCCCCACTTGCGATTGATCTGACGAATGCGATTCAGCTTCTGACGGATGATCGAGAGTTTTGCCGATCCGGACGACGGCGGCACCGGCTCCGAATGCACCTGTCGTGCTTCCGCGAGATATTGCGCGAGACCGTCGCTGCGATTCGCCCAATACGATTCCCACGCGTGCTTCGCTTCGATCCACGCTTCCGATCCGAGCGGCAGCTCCGATGGATTCTGCGGTGCGTTGCTGTCGATCGTTTAGCCGTTGAGATGCGCTTGCAGCGGCGCACAACGTTCAGGCGCGGCCCAGAACTCGTTCCAGCGATGGAGCGCGCGATCGTAGGCGAGCGTCTCTGCCGAGGTCACGGTGATGTCGCCGAGGCCTGTGCCGACGTAGATGTGGGCTCGCGTGCCGAGTTCCTGCAGGAATTGTTCGATCCCCGGATTCTGCGACAGCGATTGAATGAACGAGCCGATGGCGAACTGCACCATCGGACCCATTTTGTCTTTGAGCTGCGCGAACTTCGCCGGCGGAAACCGCTCGTCGAACCACGCGTGGTATGTTTCGAAGTCGAACTCCGGCTGGCCGACGAGAAAATTCGATGGGCCGTAACCGGTGTAGGGGGTGAGCCAGGTGTCCGCTTGCTCGAGGTTCCGTTCGAACACTTCGACATTCGGGGATTTCGGCGCCACGACGCCCCATCCGAAGATGCCGACCTTTCTGCGTTCCGACGACATGGCGGCGCATTGTACCGAAATTGCATTTGCGAACCTCCGCGCTCGCAAACACTTGCCAGGAGAGGTTTTCGTGAAGACTAACCGCATGCGGATCATGGTTCTGTTCGTCGCCGTCGCGCTCGTGCTGAGCGCGTGCAAAGGCCACGAGAAATCGTCCGCCGAAACCACTGAGACCATCGCCCCCGCGGCCCCGCAGCCGCAGCCCACCGGAACCGACGCCATGACCCAGACCGTCGACATCGAAGACAGCCGCTCCGAAGCCGAAGGCGCGGCGTTGACCGACACGCGCGGCAGCGCTTCGATCCCGTCAACGACCACCACGACGACGACCACAACCACCACGACGGCCGCGCCGCCACCAACGACGACGACGCGGTGAACGACGATCTATACGCGCCGCTGCTCGAGCGCGACCTCGATGCGATTCCGCGCGTTGCTCGCGCATACGCGGAATCGCATTCGATCGACGCGCTGTGGGTCGCGATTGCGCGCTTCGCCGTGCTCGCTCATGCGCCAACGCAGCACGCGAAGCGCGCCGTGCTCGCATGCCGTGCGACGCACGCGTTGCGCGCGGAGCTCGGCGATCGCTGGCTCGACGCGATCATCGCGTGCGCGGTGTACGCGTCGCAGAGCCGGTTGCCGTGGAGTGAGCCGCCGATCTTCGAAGAGAGCGGAACGCTCGAACAATTCGTGAATGCGAAAGGCGACGCACTGCTGCTGCTCGATTGCGCGCGCGATCTCTTGTCGCTGTTAGGCGAGAAAGGTCTGCCCGCGCTCGTGCACATGGTGCGCGCGGAGATGCCGGGCGAAGAGGGCGAGAGCGCCGCACTCGATCCGTATGGCGCTCCCGATTCGGTGCAACTCGTGTTCTGGCGCGTGGCGGCGAGACCGGAGCTGCGTTCGTTCACTGACTGTGCGATCGCGCCCTACGACCTCGCGCGCGACTACGCGCAAACGTTGCTCGCACATTTCTACGCGCGACGCCTTCCCGACGAAGAAGAGGCTGCACTTCTCGCCGCCGTGCATCACAATCTCGCGCACGGCGAGAGCTACGCCGATTTTTCGTTCGCATGAAAAAACTGATCGCCGTTCTTCTCCTGCTCACCGGCTGTGCAACCGCGCCGTCGCAGTCATCATGGTCATGGCTCGATGCGCGCACGCACCAGTCGCCGTTCGATCACGCGCTCTGGTCGATCCTCGTCGAAGGCGATGACGGCCGCGTGCTGTTCGAGCGCAACGCGGACCTGATGATGATCACGGCGTCGAACCGCAAGCTGTTCAACGCGGCAACGGTGATCGATTGCCTCGGCGCCACGACGCGGTTGCACACCGAAGTGTGGCGCGATGCAGACGATCTCATTCTCCGCGGCGACGGCGATCCATCCCTCGGCTCATGGCGTTATGAGCGACAGAACGATTTCGACGAGCTCGCGCAACGATTGCGCTTGAATGGCGTCACGCACGTGCGCGATGTCATCGCGGATGTTTCGCTCTTCGATCGCACGACGATTCCCGGCGGCTGGAAGTACGGCAACATCGGGAGCGATTACTCCGCGCCGGTCGATGCGCTCGCGTGGGGCGAGAACGAGATTCCGAACAATCGCGCCGTTGATGATGCCGCGCTACACGCGGCGATGCAGTTTCGCGAGGCGCTGATTCTTCGCGGTGTCGATGTCGTCGGCGAAGCGCGCGTGAATGTCGAGCAGCACACGTGGCAGGAGAAGCTCATCGATCTGCCATCGCCATTCGTCGGCGAGCTGCTGCGCACGGTGTTGAAGAACAGTCAGAACCTTTACGCCGAGATGTTGCTGAAGCGCACAGGCGGCGGTTCATACGAGAACGCATTCGCCACGGAGCGTCTGTTTCTCACGACGACGCCGAAGCTCGAGGACAACACGTTTCGCTTCGTCGATGGCTCCGGACTCGCGCCCGATGACCTGATGACCTCGCGCAGCGCGGTGAAACTGTTGCGCTGGATGAACGAGCCCTCGCGACGCGCGTTCTGGTGGAGCACGCTCGCGCAGCCGAACAACGAAGGCACGCTGCGCCGCCGCATCGTGACGCTCGAGGATCGCATGCGCGGCAAGACCGGCACGATCAACGGCGTGAATGCACTCAGCGGCATCATCGCGATGCCCGATGGAAAGTATCGGTACTTCTCGATCGTGGTGAACCACCACACCGGCGACAGCGCGAAAGCGCTCGAGATCATCGACGCGATGGTGATGCAGATCAGTGGAGCGGCGGGCTCTTAGCCCGCCGAATCGATCAATGGC
>JBQCJC010000588.1:0-3027 GCA_051953135.1 Thermoanaerobaculia bacterium
ATCGACAATCTCGACGAGATTCTCGAAGTCAGCGATGGCGTGATGGTCGCCCGCGGCGACCTCGGCGTCGAGCTCCCGCCGGAAGCCGTGCCGATCATGCAGAAGAAGATTCTCGCGCGCGCTAGCCGGTGGGGACGCTTCGCCATCACCGCGACGCAGATGCTCGAGTCGATGACCACGAACTCGCGTCCCACGCGCGCGGAAGCATCCGATGTTGCGAACGCAATCTTCGATGGCTCCGACGCCGTGATGCTCTCCGCGGAAACCGCGTCCGGAAAATATCCGGTCGAGACCGTGCAGATGATGTCGCGCATCGTCTTCGCGGCGGAGTCGAACTCCAAGCATGTGAGCCACGAGTGGGAGCGCGAGCCGTTTCGCAAGATCAGCGAGGCCGACGAATTCACCGACGCACTCGCCGGTGCCGCGAACTACGCCGCGGAGCAGCTCGATGCGAAGTACCTCGTCGTCTTCACCCAGACCGGCTTCGCCGCGCGACTCATGTCGAAGTTCCGCCCGAAAGTTCCGATCGTCGCGCTCACGCCCTCGAGCTGGGTCGCGCGGCGCATGAATCTGTTGTGGGGCGTCCAGCCGTTCGTGTTACGCGATACCGGCGACTACCACGAACAAATCGTCGATCGCGTCGACGAGTTCCTCCTGGCGAAAGACATCGTGCGACCGGGTGATCGTCTCGTGATCCTGATGGGCTCGCCGATCTACCAAAGAGCGAAGACGAATTTGCTGCGGGTGCATCGGGTGCGTGATTAGTTGTCGGTAGTCGGTTGTCGGGAGCACCGCTCCGCCGAGAATCACGTGGACGGTGGCGTCCCCCAACAACCGACAACCAACAACCGGCAACAAACTTCCGGTTACGTCGCGCTCGTCTCGCAGACAACCGGGTGTACCATCCTTTTCGCTGCCGCCATTCCATCGGGTGGGAATGAGAGAGATCGGAGGGCGGCTTCCGATGTGGTACGAGACAAGGGAGGAGGTACATGCGCCGGTTTCGAGCTCTCGCAGTCGTGGCCGTCCTCGCGGGATTGGCTTTACCCGCTCGGTCTGATGCTCCTCTTCCGGCCGCGATCAAAGTGCTCGGCACGGTCAGCGGCGCCGCGCGTCCTCTCGCGAACGCGCTCGTTATCGCTCTCAATCTCGAAGACTTCAACGCCACGCAGACCTTCACCGCCACGGACGGCACGTTTGTACTGCCGTCGCTGCGCACCGGCATCTACAAAATCATCGCGGTGAAGCAGGGCTTCGTCCCGGCCATCGCCACGGTTCTCCCAACGCGCGCCGATCACAAAGTCGCGCTCCGTCTGGACAGCGAGAAGGCATCCCGGAAAACCGCAGGTCAGGAAATCTGGGAACTGCGCGGATCCCTCCCTCCGGACATCCTGCGCGAGCTCGATAACGCCATGGCGAGCCCGCACGAAGAAATCGTTTCGTACGACATTCCGCGTTTCCGCGCGGAGATGCTTTCGCTCACCGGCGTGGCGAATCAAACCGCCAGCCCGGCCTTCGCGCAAACCGCCCTCGGCGTGCAAACACGCATCGGCGACTCGTGGCAGGTCGGCGTTCGTACGAACCTCCAGCGTTTCGAAGATCCCACCGACTCCGTGCGTTTCGGCCCGCCGATCGCCGAGTCGAGCATCATGTCCGTCGAGGTACGTCCGTCGCCGACGCAGTCGTATCGCGTGGCATCGACGCAGAGCTCGTGGCTCTACGCCGATCCGGTCGATGACCAGCGCCAGGCCGATGTGCGCGCGCATAACTTCGAATGGCAGCGCGAAGGCGCGCGCGTGCAGGTGCGCTACTTCGAACAGGACAATCTCTTCCGCAACGACGCCAACGCCTCGAATCTCATCGAGATCGCCAGCGACGTTCCTCTGATCCAGACGCGCCGCAGCGATTTCGGCGTCACGTTCCGCGTCGCGCAGGAAAGCGTGGCGACGAGTGACGATCGCTTCCGCGTCGCCGATCTCGCCGCGAACGGCACGATGGCGATCGTTCCATCATTGATCGTGCATTACGGCATGGCCAGCCGCATCGGAATGCAGGGACAGGAATGGGCGCCACGCACCGGCGCCGAGTGGAAACTCACGGACAACACGTCGGTGATCGGCTCGGCGATGGTGAAGGTGCTGGATCGCGATGCGCAGGCCGTGCTGATGCCGACCATCGTGTTCTGGTCCGAAGACGGCCGCATTCTTCCGAAGTACGCGTACACGATCGGATTCGTCTCCGGCAAAAACGAGAGCAATCGCTTCAGCGCCGTCGCGACGGTGACGGCCGTCGATGAACCGGTGCGCATGGTGTTCTCCGACGCGGAGAATCAGTTCTGGGATGGACTCGAAGTCGACGCCGGTGATGTGCGCCGCGACGTGCGCGTCGCGTATCGCAAAGAGTTCGGCAATCGCTTCGCCGTCGATGTCGCAACCACCGCGGGCAGTGCAGAGTCGAGCGATCCGACTGTCGCCGAGCGCAAAAAGGTTTACGTCACCGGTGATCTGCAATCGACGTTCAATCCGACGCGCACGACGATCGCGGTCTCGTATCGCGACATCCAGCAGCCGCGCGATGGCGATGACGACTATCGCTCCGAACGCATTCACGTGCGTATGGCGCAGTCGCTCTATCTGCCGATCGACATCAAGCTGCTCCTCGGGCTCGAGCTCGCGCGCGCCGAGAACTCGCCGTATCTCATCGATACGCTCACTCCCGAAGGCCGCTCGAAGAAGTACATCGGCGGTCTGGCGCTGAACTTCTGAACACGCTCAAGCCGACGCCCGCGCAACTCGCTGCTGCCGCGGGCACGACGCTGCCCGACGTGATCGCGCCCGATCTCGACGTGCTCTTCTGCGGCATCAATCCCGGTCTCTACACCGCTGCCGTCCAGCAGCATTTCGGGAGGCCCGGAAATCGGTTCTGGCCAACGCTCCATAAGGCCGGATTCACGCCGCATCTCTTTCATCCAGGCGAGCAATACGAATTGCTCAAGCTCGGGTACGGACTCACAAACGTCGTCGCACG
>JBQCJC010000589.1:0-6106 GCA_051953135.1 Thermoanaerobaculia bacterium
GGCCCCGCTGGGTTGGGAATGGGTGACCGCAGCGAGCGGGCGCTGGTGCTGAATCCCCGCGCGATGGCCGGGTGTCAAACGATCGCCGCGGGGACCTTTGACGAAGTCGCCGGCAAGTTGGCCGAACAGCGACTCCGTTCCTTCGCGCGCGAGGAAGAGATGAGCGAGGTGATTCATGCGCGCGCCATTCTTGTCACAAACTTTCCCACCAACCAAAAATAACTTGCGCCCCCATCGCTGTTCGTGCACCCTGAGTTCAACGTCGTTCGTCCAACGACGGTCCGAGAAAATCAGGAGTCCCGGGTGCCACGAGCCTTCGTCCGGTTTGCGGTCGTGTTAGCGGTTGCAGTCTGCGCGAATGCAGCGTTTGCGCAGATTTCGTCCACGCATTGCGTCGAGAGCGATGTGGCGCTCGATGCGCTGCACTCCTCCTCGCGACTCGAGCGTTGCGGCGCGGGCGAGAGCACGCTGCTGTGGCATCTCGACCGAATCGATCAGATCAACGGCGAGCTCGACGGCACGTTCGATCGCAGCAACACCGGCGCGCGCAGCGTGATCTACGTGATGGACACCGGCGTCATGGCCGCGCACTCGGAATTCCTCACGAGCTCCGGTCACACGCGCGTGATCTCCGGCTACGACGCGACCGGCTCCGTCGACATCGGTCGCTCGATTTGCACGAGCGTCGATAAAGCGACCGCGCCGTGCTACGACAACTACGACGAGCTTCCGGCGGCGTCGCACGGCACGAGCGTCGCGTCGATCGCCGCAGGAAAGACGATCGGCGTCGCACCCGATGCATTCGTGGTGAGCATTCGCGTGATGAACGAGCGCGGGCTTGCAACGACACGCACGTATCTCGAAGGTCTCGACGCGATCATTCGTCACGCGTACAGCCCGTCGGCGCCGGCGTTTCACACGGCGGTCGTGAACATCAGCGGCTGGGTGCTCGAGCGCCTCAATTCATCGAGCGCTTCATCGCCGGTGGTGTCGTATGGCGAAGTCGAGCAGAAGATGCGCGACATGATCGCGGGCGTCGACGAGAACGGGCATCGCAATCCGAACGGGAAGCATTTCTTTTTCGTCGTTGCCGCGAACAATACCGATGGCGGCTGCGGTCCCTCCGGCATCATCGATCGTTTCCCCGCGCTCCTCGGCACCACGATCGACGGTCTCATCACCGTCGGCGGCATGACCGCGAGCAACACGACGTGGCCGGGTACGTGCCGCGGCGGCGTCGAAGTGCTCGCACCTGCACAAGGCATCTTCAGCGCGACGATCACCGGCGCGGATCACTATCGCGGCCGCAGACCGAATCTGCGCAGCGGCACATCGTTCGCCGCGCCGATCATCGCGGGCATCGCCGCGAGGTTGTTGAGTGATCGTCCGGATCTTTCGCCGCAGGAGCTCGAGGCGTCGATCGAAGACACGCCGTCGCGCGTGAGCGATCCGAGCGAGTCGATGGCGAACGGGAAGGTGGCGGTGCTGCGCGGTGTACACGCGCCGGTGATGGCGAGCGCAGTGCGCTTGCAACCGTAAGGGGAACGCCGCTGTCTCAGCGGCTGGCCCGGCGGCGTCTTCGCCGCCGTCAAGCGACGCGGGCGATGACGCCCGCGGGCCAGCCGACGATGACGTCGGCGCTCCGAAACGCCTTACTTCGTTGCGGTGGAATCCGTCGCGACAGGTGCGGTCGTCGCGGCCGTGTCCGTCGTCGCGGCCGTGTCCGTCGTCGCAGCAGTTTCCGTCGCGGTCGTCGCGGTCGAATCCGTGGCCACCGTCTCGGTCACGGCCGTGGCGGTCGTTTCCGTGGACGTTGCGGTCGATTCGGTCGCAACCGGCTCGTCCTTCTTCCCCTCGCAGGCAACGAGCGAGATGGTGAGCAGGGCGGCAGCGGCAATCGTCGTGAGTTTTTTCATTTCGTGTTTCTCCTTCACGAGCAAGATCGTCCAACCCGTGAGCAGAGTCTTGAACGACCTCTGCGAGAGTTCTGGGAAAATTCTGGGATGAGGCTTCTCTTCGGCGACTGCACCTTCGACTCGGCCGCGCGCACGCTGATGCGCGATGGCGAGGCGGTGCGCATGTCGGGCAAAGCGTTTCAACTGCTCGATCTGCTGCTCGCGTCGCGTCCGAACCCGATCGACAAGACCGAGCTCTTCGCGAAGTTATGGCCGGATACGTTCGTTTCTGAGGCGAATCTGGCGAGTCTGGTGAAGGAGATTCGGGCGGCGATCGGCGATGACGCGCGCAATCCGCGCTTCGTGCGCACCGTCCATCGCTTCGGATACGCATTCAGCGGACCCGTGACCGAGCCGCCGGAGAAACGCGCGATCGACTCCATCGCCGTGCTGCCGTTCGCGAATCGTTCCGGCAATCCCGATCTCGACTACCTCACCGACGGACTGGCCGAGTCGTTGATCAACACATTGACCAACATCGAAGGACTGCGCGTTGCCCCGCGCGCCTCATCGTTTCGCTACAACGAAACCGATCTCGCCTCCGTGCGACGCGAGTTGCACGTGCGCGCGGCACTCACCGGTCGCATTCGCGTTGCCGGCGATGTCGTCAACTTGCAGGTCGAGCTCATCGATCTCTCACGCGATGCGCAGTTGTGGGGAAGGCAGTTTCAATCGCCGCTGCGCGGCATCCTCGCGTTGGAAGAAGAGCTCTCGCGCGAGATCGTCACCGCGTTGCGCGTGCGCATCACCGGCGAGACCGATCGTCGCCTGCGCAAGCGTTACACCGAGAACGCGGCCGCGTATCAGCTCTACTTGAAGGGCCGGCATCACTGGAATCGCCGCACCGCGGAAGGCATCGAGCGCGCAATCTTCTTTTTCGAGTCTGCGATCGATGCCGATGTCGCGTACGCGCCGGCGTACTCAGGTCTCGCCGATTGCTACATCGCGCTCGCCAGTCGCGATCTCTATCCGCCATTGCAGCTCATGCCGAAAGCCGAAGCCGCGGCGCGACGCGCGCTGGAGCTCGATGGCGAGCTCGCGGAAGCGCATGCGTCGATGGGCGCGATTCACGAGATCTTCGATTGGAAGTGGGAGCGCGCGCAGGAGGAGTACCTCACGGCGCTGCGGCTGAATCCCGCGTACGTGACGGCGCGGCAGTGGTACGCGCTGGCGCTCGCGCATCGCGGTCGCATTGCGGATGCGCTGGCGCAGATCAAGGTCGCGTCGGATGCCGATCCGCTTTCCTTTCACCTCAATGCCACCACCGCCGTCATCCACTACCTCGGCCGCAACTACGACGCGGCCGACGATTACTGCCATCGCGCGCTGGAGATCAATCCGTATCACGAGCCCGCGCACTTCACGTTAGGGCTCGCGCATCAGCAGCGCGACCGCCATGACGATGCGTGCGCGGAACTCGAGAAAGCGATGACGATCTCGAAAGGCGAGCCGCACGTCGTCGCCGCGTTAGGCGCGCTCGAGCGATCGCGCGAACGGCTCGATCGTCTCGCCGAGCTTTCGCTCACACGCGACGTTTCGCCCGTGCACTTTGCGACCGTGCATGTCGCGTTAGGCGAGCACGAGGAAGCCGTGCAATGGCTCGAACGCGCGATTGAAGCGCGCAGCGGATGGCTGGTGTACCTCACGACGGAACCGCGCTTCGATGCGTTGCGCGAAGCGGACGTCGAGATGTCGGAGGAATTGCGAAGGAGGTTGAACGCGCGATGACGGAGACATCGTTCCAAATCGTGGCCGTCTGTCCGCCACCTTCGCCGTGGCCGTTTCTGTTCACGATCGCCTGCGGTGTGTACGTCGTGACGATGAGCATCCGCGTGTTTCGTGCGTGGCGTCGTCGAGAACACCAAGGTTGGCGCACGTTGCTGTGGGTGTTATTGCCGGTTTCGATCGGTGCTCTGTTGACGGGATACATGTGGATTCGTGTGGAGCGCATGAAGAGTCTGATCGGCGGCGGCGGGGCCGCGACGTCCGCGGGAATGGCCGAAGCTTTGTTGGCACTGCTCATCGGAACGTTCGCCACCGCTTTGCTCGCGGGCGTGTGTGCTCTCGTCGCGAGATCGATTCGGCGAAGAGCAATCGCATTGTTCGTCATCGCCGCTCTCGCGAGTTACGCCACCTTGCATTCCATGCAAACGCACATGGCGATCGCGCGTGGAGAGCAACTCGCAGGCGTCCACGCCGTACCACCAGTCGATGCATCCCACTCGTCTCACGGCCGGACGATTCTTCGGCTACGCGCGTGACGTGCGCGAGAGCGATTCCTTTTCGTTCGTCGAGCGCACGCCCGAGTTGCGCGAGCGCGAGGTTCCGCTGCACACGCACGACGAAGCGCACTTCGTCTACGTCGTTCGTGGTCTGTACGTGACGGAGTCGCACGGCGCACCGGAGATTTGTTCGACAGGCGCACTGGTCTTCAATCCGCGCGGCACCACGCATCGCGATCGATTTCGCAGCGATGACGGCGTGTTCTTCACGGTCGGCGTTGTTGCGGAGCTCGCGCACGAGATCGAACGGCGCCTTCCGCGCGCGACGTTCTTTCGTGCGCCGCATGTGCTCGAAGCGATGTCGCGCGCGTATCGCGCGTATGTCGAGGACGACGCGATCCTCGAATCGCACGGCCTCGAGCTCGTCGGCGACGTCACGAATCACGGCATCGTCGAGGACGCGAACGCGCCGCGCTGGCTGCTCGAGGCGCGCAGCTTTCTTCGCGAGACGCTACCGGTGCCGCGTATTCACGAAGCCGCGAATGTTGCTGGCGTACATCCCGTGCATTTCGCGCGCGCGTTTCGCAAATACTTTCGCTGCTCGCCGCACGAGTATCTGCGTCAATGTCGCATCGAGCGCGCGATGAACCTGCTGCGCACCACGAAGCTCTCACTTGCCGAGGTGGCGGATGAAGCGGGGTACTGCGATCAGAGTGAGCTCACGCACGCGTTCACGAAAACGTTCGGCTGGACGCCGCGCACGTTTCGCGCGCAAATGTTTCATCCGCCCAAGACGAACGCGTGATCGCGATGCATCCTGCATCGCATGTTGTCACTCATTCTCGCTGCCACACTCACCACCGAATCATTCGCGCCGATTCAGAAGTCCGTCGAAGCAGGGGAGTATCGGAAGACCACGAGCGTCGTCGTGCTGCAGAACGGCGCGACCGTGTACGCCTCCGATTTCAATGGCGCAACGCCGGAGACTCTGCACAACACGCGCTCCGCAACGAAGACGATCGCATCGATGCTCGCCGGCATCGCGATCGCGGAGAAGAAGCTCACGAATCGATGCGCCGGTCTTCGCATTTTTCGCGGACAAGAAGCCGTTCGCGAACGATGATCCGCGCAAGGCGAAGATCACGGTCGAGGATCTATTAACGATGTCGTCGCTGCTCGAGTGCGATGACGAGAATCAATTCTCGCGCGGCAACGAAGAGCGGATGTATCTCATCGAAGACTGGACGCGCTTCACGCTCGATCTGCCGATTCGCGGGTTTCCCGCATGGGTGCCGAAGCCGAAGGATTCGCCGCACGGCCGCAGTTTCAGTTACTGCACCGCGGGCGTGTTTCTCGTTGGACGCGTGATCGAACGTGCGACGAAGGAGAAGCTCGATCACTACGCCGACACGCATCTCTTCGAGCCCCTCGGCATCCGCAACGGCGAGTGGCAATACTCGCCTCTCGGCGAAGCGCAGACCGGAGGCGGCCTCGCGTTGCGCAGTCGCGATCTCGCGAAACTCGGCCAGCTTTATCTCGACGGCGGCCGCGGACTCATCACGAAGGAATGGATCGACGCGTCGACGTCACCGAAAGCCGCGATCGATGAGAACACCGAGTACGGCTATCTCTGGTGGCTGCGCGCGTACGCGGGACATCGCGCGTACGGCATGTTCGGCAACGGCGGCAATCGCGTCGTCGTGGTGCCGGACCTGAAGCTCGTCGTCGTCGTGACCACGACGAACTTCAATCAGCGCGATGCGCATCAGCTCAGCGACAAGCTGGTGGAAACGATCGTGAACCTTGCAAGTGGAGCGGGGGGCGCGTATCCCCCCCCAACAAAGCGGAGGCGGCGGGCGGAGAGCCCCCCCCCCCCCCGGCAAAAAACAGGGGGCGGCACCCCGGGCCGTGGGGCCGGCCGCAAACCCT
>JBQCJC010000590.1:0-6074 GCA_051953135.1 Thermoanaerobaculia bacterium
CCCTTCTTGCGGGAGCTCACCGTTGCGGCCAGCTTTTATCCGCAATGCCTTGTTATCTAATGTGACTCGCTAGCGAGGCTTGCGTTGGCGTGCGCCTAACTTGTTCCTCGTTGCGGGCGGGCAAGCACGACACATATGAGGTCCTTGACCGTCCCCACATCTAAGCCGATATTGCTTGCGGTTGTTGGCTTAGCCGTCCCGATTGTGCCCGAAATCTCCAGGATATTGTCGTACCACGCTGCCTTCGCCGGCCTAACGATTCACGCTGAGCTGCCGCGCCGGTGCCGCGCGACGAAGTCGCGCGGCGCGGCGCGTGCAGCGACTAACCACCAAAGGTGGCGGGAGCTACCTGCACCCGACCTGACGCCGACTTTCTTGTGGGTCGGCCGAGGCGCTTCAGCGCCGGACCGAAGCCGGGCGCGGTCAGCTTCAGTGTGGAGTTAGGCGTCCAGCTCTCACGCTACCCCCATACTCTTGCACTTGCCGAGTCGTAGAATGCGACCTCCAGCGGCCGGCGTGGAGGCCTTGCACTCGCAAGCGCTTCAGCACGCGCGATGATTCGCTTGTTATCCGGTGAGGCGGGATCACCATAGATTGACACGAAGAGCCGCGACATCTTGCCCCGCTCGATTAACTTCAGAAAGTGTTCATCATTTGCCGCGAGCGAATGTCCGTAAATGAAGAGAATGCCCGTGATTTTGGCAAAACTTCGATAACCACGTGACAACATGTCGTTGTGGCGTATCCGCTCGAGCTTTTGATCGCTTTCACCTTCAGAAACGAAGACCGGATACAGATGCGCGTGAAGTGCGGTACGTATTTGCTCGATCAAGGCGAATACCTGTCCGCGACCAAGTGTACTTGAGAAGTTCACTGCCTGCGTCGAAGATGTGCAGGCCACCGTGCAGGTAAAAGATGTTCTGTTGATCGGTCTTCTCAATGTCCCACGTTACGTATTCCGCGTCAGGATTGTCGGTTGATGTCCTAAAACCGTCATCATGCGGAACGTCGGGGCCGATTTCATCGTGCATCAGCGCCCAATAAAGGAGCAGGTCGTAATTGAAGGTGTAGATGTGATCAAAGTTGGAGAGAAACTGCCGGCAGGCCGCGTACTGGTCGTCGGTAATCTCCAATGGATGGTTTGGATGGTGAGCCGCTATGGTCTGGACGAGGACCTCGCGCAGGCCATCTGCATCCGCATCCATCTGGATCGCGATATCGGGATGAATCGTCGCGTACAGCCTGACGAGCGTGGCGGCCGTTCGCAGTGCGCGAATAGCGACCTCAAAGTCGGTAGTATGAAGCACGTCGAACGCTTGGCGTGCGAGCGGAGAAAGTGACGAGAAGTCGGCCCGATTCAAGAGTGCATCATAGGCGAAGATGTCGTTACGCAATGCGCGGCTGAAGCCGTTGCCCAACAGCAGATGTGGGCAACGCTTGACGCCGGAACAGAGCTTTACCGCCTCATCAAAACTGAGAATCGTCGCCATCCTCGCGAATTTTACTGGATTCACGTTCGCTCTGTTATTCGGTGCGCCTAACGGTTCACGCTGAGCTGCCGCGCCAGTGCCGCGCGACGAAGTCGCGCGGCGCGGCGCGTGCAGCGACTAAGGGCCATAGACCGAGGGAGCTACCTGCACGCGACGTGACGCCCCCGCTCTGGCGACGTGCTTAGGCGGCTAGGCCGCCGGACCGAAGCCGGGCGCGGTCAGCTCCAGCGTGGAGTTAGGCCGCCACGGATCGCGCGCTCGCATTTGCGGCGGTGGCCATCGCCCGATTCAGAGCTAAATACAGATCCTCCGACAACGTATCGTAACGTTCCTGAGTAGCACCTTCGAACGAGAGGTCGTTCCACGACCCCATCCCACCGAAGACCCATCCAATCTGTGCTGCGCTTAGGATTCGGCGTGCCGTCGGCGGGAGAAAACCATCTGGCCAGAGATCGCGATGGTACACACCGCGGTCACATCCGTCGGAGCGCAGGCAGGCGATCGCGTTATCAAACAACACCCGGAAGTTGTCGCCCCCGCGATCATGGGCGAACGTCGAGATCGCTGTGACGGCCTTCAGCAAGCCATCAGCGACGACATCCAGGTCCGGTGTGTCGATTCCAACGTGTTTCAGAAGTCCGATCTGCTCATACGTAACGTTCCATATTCTCCGTTCCGGGTCATCTTTGTCGCCAAGGGTCCAGCGAGCCTCCCACACGCGAGCCTCTGAGTCGCCGAAGGCAATAATTTGCCAATGCCCACCTCCGCCGACAAACGCGACGGACATTCGATCCGCTATACCCGGATCGCTGGCCGTTGAGTAGTCGACGAAGAGTTCACGCACACCATCACGGCTAATGGCACGGTACCATTCGTCAGGCGAGCCGGCGTACGCGCGCTTCCGCCACGCGCGCCACGATGGTTCGCGAATTTCGAAATCGACTTGCTTGCAGAATTGGCAGGTGGAGTTGTAAGGGAAGAACGGCGCTTCGGACATCCCTCGAAGGCGGGCATTTCCATGCATGACGAGTGCGAGTGTCTGAGCAATCGAGCCTTGCATCGATTCGGATTCTACAATCGGCTGACCTTTTTCGGGCGGCCTAACGGCTTCGCACTAAGCTGCCGCGCCAGTGCCGCGCGACGAAGTCGCGCGGTGCGGCGCGTGCAGCGACTAACGACCAACGACCGCAGGAGCTACCTGCACGCGACGTGACGCCGACTTTCTTGTGGGTCGGCCGAGGCGCTTCAGCGCCGGACCGAAGCCGGGCGCGGTCAGCTTCAGTGTGGAGTTAGGCGGTATTCGGAGTTCACTCGGCCCACATGATCCGAAGGATTCACGTTGATGGAAGCATGGCCGTCAGCTTGATTACGACAAAGCGTTTATCACTCCGTCGTGGTGAGGCCAGCCGGCACCAAGACCTCTCCCTCTTCGTACCAGTTGAAGTATAGCCGCTTGGGTTGACCGAGGCCGGGGTACGCGATAGTGAATATCTCCAACAATCCTTCGCCGAACGGCGAGGTCGGAGCTTTGAACGGACAGCACGTGCCCACCCGATCGTAGCGCACGGCTTCGCCACCTGGGCCTCGTAGCGAATTCAGATACTGGTACGTTCGATCGGACCCGCCACCGAAACCACCACCGATCTTCACCGGGTTGGTTTCCGAATACCCATAAGTGGGATCGGTAGCGCGCCGGGATAAAGGCATCGCTCCGCGCGAGCGCCCGATCATATCCGCCGTAATGACGGTTCCGTTCTGCGTGCTCGAGGTAGTCGACGTGACCGGCGGTGACGGCGGCGTTGTCGTGGAGCACGCTCCGAGGAGCACCGCCGCGACTAGCGCGTGCCTGAGCACGCCTGACTCGTTCCAGATCTTCATGACTCTTCCCTTGGGCAGAATTCTACGATGCCCTGCCGTAGGTGGCCAATCACGAGGCGTTCAGCTCATCCGCCTGACGGACATATCGTTCGACGCAGGACTTCCGCCCGGGGAGATGCGCGAGTCAGCCGCCGTTCGCCGATTTCGGTTAAGGCCTGAATTGGAGGCAGACGGCCATAACGGTCTTCACGGACTTATCGTTTCTGAAGTCCAGTCATGAAGTTTCGTGCGTTTCGGCCCGCCACCTATCAGGTCCTTGAATCCGACCTGTTTTTTTGCGGTAAGGATAATTTTGGAGAATTCACTTCTGAGGGATGCCGTGACCTGCGTCCTGCATCAGGATGGCCTGCGTCGTGCGCGGAACGCGTGACGCACTCACGAGGACTTCCATCCGCCTAACGGCTTCGCACTAAGCTGCCGCGCCAGTGCCGCGCGACGAAGTCGCGCGGTACGGCGCGTGCAGCGACTAAGGACCAACGGCCGCAGGAGCTACCTGCACGCGACGTGACGCCGACTTTCTTTTGGGTCGACCGAGGCGCTTCAGCGCCGCACCGAAGCCGGGCGCGGTCAGCTTCAGTGTGGAGTTAGGCGGCGGGCCGATTCTTGCGCCAGAAGACGATTAACGCCGCCGTGATGAGTACAGCTAAAATCGCATAGAAGAGCACGGGCCGGAAGAAGACCACCAGTGGGAATGGGATACTGGCAATTTCAACTGGAGTATTCGGTCCGACGTCTCCGACAAGACGGAATGTGTTGAGCCAGAAGGCTACAAACCCACCGGAAACGACCGCCAGGGGCGTTTCCGCCCACAGGAACAGCTCGATGCGGGACGCCGAGTTCTGCACAGCACACGCAAGACCGTAAACAAAGAAGAAGAATCCCAGCGCCGCGGCCGCTACGACGATTGCCGCAAAGACCGGTTGCGTGACCAGATTTCGCTCCAGAAGGTGGAGTGATCGTCTGAGTGAACGCTCAACGCCGACTACAATTGCAATACCCGTGAGCGAGATAAGAGCGGCTAAGATACGCGCAATTTTCATGCTAGATGACTAAGGCGCCTCGCCTTACTCGCGACCGCCCGTTATTTCCGTACGCCAAGTGTGCTGATATGCAGGTTTTTCGATACCCACCCCGCCGCATGTCCATAAGTGATTTGCTTAACCCGGAAAACACGTGGCGATCTCCCACTCTGATAGTCGTCCGTTGATGCGGATAAACAATTTCGCCACGGTTAAGAGAAATTTGCAGATCGAAGCTGACAAGTTCTCGCTGTTGAACGAGGAGACCGTCGCCCGGAACTTCTTCCACGATATGAACTCCACGATCCATTTCCCTGATGATAGCGATCATCGAAATGCTCCGCCAATCAGATCACGAGCAGGCATCGCGCAGAGTGTTCACTTCGCTTTCGGTCCCCTTGCTTTTGCTGACGTTCGAGGTGGCATTCCGCAGCCTAACGGCTTCGCACTAAGCTGCCGCGCCAGTGCCGCGCGACGAAGTCGCGCGGTACGGCGCGTGCAGCGACTAAGGACCAACGGCCGCAGGAGCTACCTGCACGCGACGTGACGCCGACTTTTTTGTGGGTCGGCCGAGGCGCTTCAGCGCCGGGACGAAGCCGGGCGCGGTCAGCTTCAGTGTGGAGTTAGGCGCCACACTACAAGGTGCTCTTGCTTCAGAAAGTCAGTCGTGCGTAAAGGCCAACATTCAGCATCGACTCACTTCCAAGCTTATTTGCATCACCTTCCGTTGCGAGATATCGAACTGATGGAACCAACGCGGTTCGTGGGGATATCGGAAACGCAACGCCGGACTCGATTTCGTACGTCACACCAGATGATCGCTCATCGCTCGTTCTCAGCTCTCGATCTATCCAACGGAAAGACGACGAATAATGCCCTATTCCGACGCCAACGTATGGCTGAATCGGACCTGCACGACGAATGTCATAGAGCAGGCGCCCAATAACCAAGTTTGTTCTTGCATCCGAGTTGACACCGACCGTGCCGAATTCTGTACCGAGTTCGCCATATCGTACGGCAACATCGGCCGCCGACACTTCGACACGTATACGCCGAAAATATCGCCCAACGGCGACTTCGGTCAGACGACCTGCACTACCACGTGACGACACAATTTTCGGCGTTCCATTAAGATTGATCGTCCCGTCCGTGTTGGACTGAACAGAGTAAGCACCACCGACAGTAACGTACCACCGGCTGTCTAGACGTGGACGGTTGCCGGTCTCAACAGCGTAGTCGCGATCGGCGTCCAGAGAGGCACGAAACCGTTCACTCACCGTGTATTCAAGATTCGCCGGCACTTCGGACAGATTTGCGGCACGACTCCAAACGCATGTCGAATTGTCGCCTTCGAACCAGCAACAACCGCTAAGCCCATTCGATGCTGTACCACAACAGCACCAGCCGCCGCTCGTGGTAGTCGTGCAGTTAAATCCTGCTGTGGCAGATCGGCTGATGATTATGGTAGCAATTGATATAAGAATCCATATTTTGCGCATGAGCCACCTCCTCTTCGTACCCATCTCAACGGGAACGTCATCTCTATAGTGATCGTTGATCGAGAAGCGTTACGATCGGAAATGGAATTCGACCCTGCGAATCGGCGCGGAGTCCAGAAACGTTCTGTGCGCCTAACGGCTTCGCACTAAGCTGCCGCGCCAGTGCCGCGCGACGAAGTCGCGCGGCG